>DASSJN010000066.1:0-8069 GCA_035691185.1 Steroidobacteraceae bacterium | reverse complement strand
CTCGGGCCGGAGCCGTGCACCAGCCGCAGGTCGATGCCTGCCTCGCGCGCCTTGCGGCGGGTGGCGGGCGAGGCCTTGACTCGCGGACCGTCACCCACGCTCTCGCCCGCCGACGCGGGAGGGGAAGCCGATCTCACCTCTCCCACCGCGGTGGGAGAGGTCGCACTGCGTGCGGGTGAGGGCTACGGGCTCTGGGCTCCGGGGTTTCTTGGCGCGGCTCGTGCTTCACACAAGCGAGCACGTATGCACCGAATATCGCCGGCTTAGCTGCACGCCCCAGCAGGCCCGCGACATCGGCACGGCCGTAGCGAAGGCCGATGTCGCAACGGATACTCTACATATGCAACGTTCTTTTATTTCCGAACGCGCTTGGCGCTACCCTGGAAGACGTTGTTCGCGGGGTTGATCTGGATCATCCAAATAGTGTCGCCCTGCGGAGGATCGACGAAGATCTTGAATGCGACACCAGCAGCATCTTGGAACTGTATCGTGCCGGTGCAGTCCTCGTTGACCGCATAGGTGCCGGGTGCGCCCGAGGGCGGCTGAAGTATGGCGCCGAGGTCGCCGACCGGATTTGCGACGGTAACCGCGGGCGTGCTGAGCGTACCGTCACCGTTGAACTGGAGCACTTCGACGATCGCCTTGGGCACCCAGGGCGTGCCGGGCGTACTCGTCGGGGGACGGGTGAAGCCGCTGGCAGTGAAGACGTACTGTCCGATCAGAATGTCGTTCGAGCACCTGCTCGTGGGGTCGGCTGCAGCGAATCCAGGAACGCACAGCATGAGCGCAAGGCTGGCTGCGCACTTTGTCGCGACATGTTTCATGTAGTTCTCTCTGGGATTTTCTGCGTTGAGAAAAGCGGCCTCGTTCGCAGAAAAACTGCAGGTCGCAAGAGCGACGAGGCTCCGCACCATTCTGCGGAACTCTCATTGCACGTTCGGCGTCTCCCTGTCTCATAGAGACGACTTCCAAGTCATCCCGTGTTCTTTTTCTGACATCTACGCCGAAGCCAGTGACGTTACAAGCCGCAGTGCAACCAGATTCAGATCGCACTGCCGCAGCGCGAACGTCTTTCGTCACATATCCGCCGACAGTCGCTTCTTCTCGATTGATTTCACTCGCTCATCGGTAGGTGCTGGGTTGGGCCAATGCTTAATCGCTACGACGTGACATCCTGCAAAAAATAAATAGCGCGAGGCTTCGCCCACTGCCGGCCGCCCGCGTGTCAAACGCCGGGACTTCGTTGTCGGTCCTCAGCGCATCTCGCCGCGCAACTTCCTCGCCATCACTCGCTCATAGAGCCCGGGCGCGATCCGGCTGACCCACCAGGCGGCGCGGGCGGTGCTTCCGATCAACAGCAAGCGGCGTCCGCGTTCGGCCCCCCGCACGATGCGGTCGGCGACGTCGTCCGGTTGCAGTCTCCGCCCGACGACCACCTGCGCGTGCGTCGCGGTGCCGCCGGTCGGCCCGAGCGCGTTGCGATCGATGCCGGTCGCGATGAACGACGGGCACACCATCATCACGCCGACGTCGTCCGGCGCGAGTTCGGCGCGCAGGCTCTCGAAAAACCCGTGCATGGCATGCTTGCTGGCCGAGTACCCGGTGCGCGCGATCAGCGGCGTGAAACCTGCCACGCTCGAGAGCGCGACGATCAGGCCGCGCGTGAGCTTCAGATGCGGCAGCGCGGCGCGCGTCAGGTGGATCGCGCCGAACAGGTTCACCTCCATCACGCGGCGCAGCACGTCGGTCTGCGTCGCCGCGAACGGGCTGCGATGCGTGATCCCGGCGTTGTTGACGAGCACGTCGAGTCGCCCGAATCGCTCGACACCTTGCGCGACCACGTCCGCGCAGGCGGTCTCGTCGGTGACGTCGCAGGGCAGGGCGATCGCTTCCGTGCCCGATGCGGCGAGTTCCTCGGCGACAGCGCGAACGGCGGCCGCATCCCGGTCGAGCAGCACGACGCGGCTCCCCGTACGACCGAAACTCCGCGCGAGCGCGCGGCCCAGGCCCCCGGCCGCACCGCTGATCATGACCGTCGCGTCGCTGAACGACCGCGTCATGCGCGTGCGCCCGGCCCGAGGCCGTGGGTCCGGCAGTAGAAGTCGAAGACTTCGGACGAGGTCATCCGCGGCACGTAGCCGAGTTGCTCCTTGAGTCGACGGTTGCAGAGCACCGGCCGATAGCGCAGGAAATCGACCTGCTCAGGCCCGTATTGCGACAACCCGAGAGGGTGCAGCACGGCGAGCACGCCGCGCAGCACCCCGGCCGGGAACGTCACGCAGCCCTTGCCGAGTCGCGCGGCGATTTCCTGGATGCTGAGCGCGCCGTCGCCCGCGACGTTGTAGATGCCCACGGCATCGGTGCGGATCGCGTGCTCGATGGCACCCACGACGTCGCAGTCCCAGACGAACACGAACGGGCTGCGCGCACCGCGAATCGCGATCAGCCGGGGCTTCTCGAACAGGGCCGTGATCTGGTTCCGCGTCGTATCGCCGAGGATCGTGCCGACGCGGAACACGACCTGCCGCAGGGACGGCTGGTCGCGCCGATACTCTGCGAGCATTTCCTCCACGAGTCGCTTGTGATGCGAGTAGGCGAACGCCTCGTTGCCGCGTACCGGGTCGTCCTCGGTCAGCCACTCGGGGCTGTCGGCGTGGTAGCCGTACGCCGCGCCACTCGAGGTGACGACGATCTGCCGCACGCCGGCGGCGACGCAGGCCTCCAGCACGTTGCGGGTGCCGAGCACGTCGACCGAGTATTCGAGTTCCCGGTTCGACTTTGCCCCGGGGGTCACGATCGCCGCCAGGTGGACCACCGTGTCGATGCGGCGACTCGCGAACGGGGCATCGAGCCCGGGCGTGCGCACGTCGTGCACGACGTACTCGACCCCGGGCAGCCGCTGCCCGTCCGGCACCTCGCGGACGTCGCTCGCGACGACGCAGTCGAATTCGCCGGCCTGCAGCCGCGGCGCGAGTGCGGCGACGAGCGCCCTGCCGAGGTAGCCCGCGGCGCCCGTGACGAAGATCCGCCGGCCGCTCATGCGGGCGTCCCGGCCATGGCGTGCGGCGGGCGACGGCGCCACCAGGACGCGACCGTGAGCCCCGCCAGGATGTGCCAGATGCCCCACCAGGCGGCGGTGATGGCCATGCCGCCCAGGCCGCCGAAGAAATTGAAGACCAGGATCAGCCCGAGCCCGGAGTTCTGGATGCCGACCTCGATGGACACCGCGCGCCGGTCGGCCTGCGGCAGCCGCGCCGCCCCGGCCGCGAAATATCCGAGCAGGAGGCCGAGCGCGTTCAGCAGGAACACCACGGTCACTACGCGGTGCGTGTACTGCAGGAAATAGTCCCAGTTGGCGCCCAGCGCCAGCACGACGAACGCCGCGAAGACGCCGAGCGACAGGTAGCGGAACGGCTTGCGGGTCCTGGCCGCGAACCCGGGGAACCGCCGCGCCACGCTCATGCCGAGCAGCGCCGGCAGCACGAGCAGGACCGCAACCGCGAGGAACATCTCGGCCGGGTCGATCGCGATCTCCCGCAGGATCGCGTCGGTCGAGGGGTTCAGGGAGCCCCAGAACGCCGTGTTGAACGGCGTGAAGAAGAGGGCCCCGACGGTGGAGAACGCCGTCATCGTGACCGAGAGCGCCGTGTTGCCGCGCGCAAAGTGCGTCAGGAAGTTCGAGATGTTGCCACCGGGGCAACAGGCAACGAGGATGATTCCCAGCGCGATGCTCGGCTGCGGCCGCAGCAGCATCGTGAGCGCCCAAGCCGTCGCCGGCAGCAGCAGGAACTGCGCCAGCATGCCGATCAGCACGGCGCGTGGCGCGGTCCGGATGCCCCTGAAGTCCTCCCACTTCATGTCCAGCGCGACGCCGAACATGACGAAGGCGAGGATGAAGTTCAGCGCGCCGAGCGACTCCGGGCTGAAGTTCAGCCGGACTGCGTCGAGCTCGTTCACGCGAGGTTCCCTACCCTTTGGGCTCGAGGTGCATGTCCTTGAAGTGCATGAGGCCCGGCGCCCACATGTGCTTCACCGGGTCCACGTCGACGTGCACCACGGCCGGCCCGCCGCTCGCAAGGGCGCGTTCGAGCGCGCCCTTCAGTTCGCGCGGGTCGGCCACGCGCTCCCCGTGCGCGCCCATGGCCTCGGCGACCTTGTCGAAGCGGATCTCGCCGAGGTCCGCCTTGATGGTCTCGTCCGGGCCGAGCGACTTGCGGATCAGCGTCTTGATCGGCTTCAGCGCGAACTGCTGGTTCATCTTCACCATGCCCCACTGCCGGTCGCAGACGACGACGTAGACGACGCGCAAGCCGTTGCGCACCGCCGTCTCGATTTCCTGCGGATGGAATCCCATCGCGCCGTCGCCGATGATGCAGCAGACCGGTCGCTCGGGCCGTGCGACGGCGGCGCCGAGCGCCTGCGCCACGCCGGCGCCGAGCATGCCGAACTTGAACGTCGAGAGCAGCGTGTTCGGCACACGCATTTCGTGGAACATCATCGCCCAGACGGCCGTGTTGCCGCCGTCGGCGACGAGCGTCGTGCCCTCGGGGAACACCTGCTGGCAGACGTGCGCGACATGGGCAGGATTCATCGGCACGGCGAGGTCCTGCAGCTTCTCGTCGAGCTTCGCGCGCTCGGCGCGGATGACCTCGCGGTACTTCGCGACCTGCCGCCGCCGCGCGTCGCGGTTCATGCGGCCGCGACGGCTCTCGAGCGCATCGGCCAGCGCCGCGAGAAACAGCTTCGCGTCGCCGAGCGCGGCGACGGTGGCCGGCTTGTTCGCGCCGAGCACGTGGCCGTCGACGTCCACCTGCACCATCTTCTGCTCGGAAGGGTGACGCCAGTACGGCGCCTTGCCCCACCAGTCGGTCTCCCCGAGCCGCGAACCCACGACGAGGACGACGTCGGCGTCGTTGCGCACCTGCGTGTTGAGCTTGATCAGCGGCATCGGCATCGCGAGCTCGTGGGTCTCGGCCAGCACGCCGCGCGCGGCCCAGCTCGTCGTCAACGGCGCACACAGCAACTCGACCACGCGGCGCAGCTCCTCGTAAGCGCCGGCGTGGATGACACCGCTGCCCGCGTGGACCATCGGCAGCTGCGCGCCCGCGAGCAGGTCCGCGGCCTCGGTCACCTGCTCGGGGGCCGGCACGACCGCGTGCGTGCGACGGAACTCGCTGGGTTGCCAGGTCGGCACCGTCGCCTTGACCTTGCCGTTCATCAGGGTCTCCGGCACGTCGAGATGAACGACGCCCGGTCGGCCGTCGTAACAGTGCCGCAGCGCCGTGCGGCCGAGTTCGGCCACGCGCTCGAACGAGACGACGGCGTGGCTCCACTTGGCGAAATGCCGGATCGCGCCGACCTGGTCGAACGCCTGGTACGCGCCGCCGCGGTCGGGATAGACGATCTGCGGTCGCCGGCAGCTCGTGATCGCGAGCACGCGGTTGCCTTCGGCGTTCTCGACGACCAGCCCCGGCAGGAGGTTGGCGACGCCCGGCCCGTTGCTCGCCATGCAGACGCCGAGCTTTCCCGTGAGGCGCGCGTATGCGCCGGCCATGTGGGCCGCGCAGGTCTCGTGGCGCGGGGTGATGATCTCGATGCCGAGCTTGTGCAGGTTCGAATAGAAACCGAAGTAGGTGCCGTCGATGATGCCGAACACCTGCTGCACGCCCTCGGCCTGCAGCATGCGGGCGAGGACCTCGCCGCCACTCGTCTCAGAAGACATGGTCTTGCCCCCGGTCGACCACGCGTTGTCGGGTCGCGTTTCGGTCGAATATACGCGGCGGAAGGAACCCAGTGTCTAGTGGATAGTGTCTAGTGTCTGGTCGGAAGCGGCCCTACCGCCGGCCGACTATCCGCTAGACACTAACCGCTAGACACTACTCTGGGCATCGGCCGCGGGGCGCCGCGGCGCGTCGCCTGCAGCCGCTCGACGAAACGCGTGTGCCAGGCCGTGATGTCGTTGCGGCGCAGGACATCGAGCAGCTGCTGGTGGCGTTCGCGTCGCTCGGGCAGGCGCATCTGCAGGGCCTGCTGGATGGCCCGAGCGACGCCGCCGGTGTCCTTGGGGTTCACGAGCAGTGCGCTCGTGAGCTCGCGCGCCGCGCCCGCGAGCGTCGAGAGGATCAGCACGCCGGGGTCGTCGGGGTCCTGTGCGGCGACGAACTCCTTGGCCACGAGGTTCATGCCATCGCGCAGCGGCGTCACGAGCCCGACCTGGGAGCAGCGCATGAACCCGAGCACGCTCGGGTGCGGGTAGTTGCGGTTGAGGTACCGGATCGGCGTCCAGTCGGTGTCCGCGTACTTGCCGTTCGTGCGACCCGCCGCCTGCTCGAGCAGCCTACGGATCTGGGCGTACGCCCGCACGTCGGTGCGGCTCAGCGGCGCAATCTGCAGGAACGTCACGCGGTTCTGGTTCTCGGGGTACTCTTCGAGGAAGCGCGCGTAGGCGTCGAAACGTTCGACCAGGCCCTTGCTGTAGTCGAGCCGGTCGACGCCGATGACGCAGCGCCGGCCGACGAGACCCGCGACCATGCGCTGCACCGGGTCCGTCGCCTGGGCCGCGACGGCGGCGGCACTGACCGCGTCGACGTCGATGCCGATCGGGACGTGGCTCGCGCAGGTACGCCTTCCGCAGGCGATGATCCAGCCGTCGCCCGCGATCGCCTCGGGCCCCCAGAGGTCCACCACGGCAGAACGGAAACAATCGAGGTCGCGCTCGGTCTGGAACGCGACGAAGTCGAAATCGATCAGCGCCCGCATCAGCTCGCCGTAGACCGGCAGCGCACGCAGCGCCTCGATGTGCGGGAACGGGATGTGCAGGAAGAACCCGATCGGCTGGCGGGCGCCGAGCTCGCGCAGGTTCTGCGCCAGCGGGATCAGGTGATAGTCGTGCACCCAGATCAGGTCGTCCGGCTCCAGGTGCGGGTAGAGCCTGTGCGCGAAGGTGCGGTTGACGCGCAGGTACGCCTCGTACTGCTCGTCGTGGTAATGCACCGCGTCCAGGAAGTAGTGGAACAGCGGCCAGAGCGCTCCGTTGCAGAAGCCCAGGTAGTACCGGTCGTGGTCCTGCTGCGTCAGCTCGAGGGTGCCGTAGGTGATCCTGTCGCGGCTCACGATGCGGGCCGCCTCCGGCTCGCGCTCGGCGATTTCGCCGCTCCAGCCGAACCAGAGACCGCCGCGCGCCTGCATGGCGGCATGCACGCCGAGGGCGAGCCCGCCGGGAGGCGTGGCACGCCGCGGCACCGTGACGCGGTTGGAGACGCAGACGAGACGGCTCACAGGACGTCCTCCCACGGGCGGCTCAATCGCACGGCGCAGTTGATGATGCCGACCATGCTGTAGGTCTGCGGAAAGTTGCCCCAGAGCTCGCCGGTGCCGGGCTCGATGTCCTCCGACAGCAGCCCGAGCGACGTGCGGTGCTCGAGCAGGCGCTGGAAGTGCTCTCGCGCTTCCTCGCGCCGGCCGGCCGCGGCGAGCGCGTTGACGTACCAGAACGCGCAGATCGTGAACGCCGTGACCGGCGTGCCGAAGTCGTCGTGGTGGCGATAGCGGAACAGCCAGTCGCCGTGCTTCAGTTCGCGCTCGACCGCGTCCAGCGTGCTCTGGAAACGCGGGTCCATCGCGTTCACGAGGCCGAGCTCCGGCAGCAGCACCGAGGTCGCGTCGAGCTCGTCGCCGCCGAAGCTGCCCGAGAACGCCTGGCGCGATTCGTTCCAGGCCGAGGCCAGGATCGTCTCGCGCATGCGTGCCGCGACGCCGCCCCAGTGTCCGGCGCGATCCTGCAAGCCGAGCACGTTCGCGATCCGGTGGAGTCGGTCGCAGCCGGCCCAGCACATCGCCGCGGAGAACGTGTGCGTGCGCTGCATGCCGCGGAATTCCCAGGGACCCGAATCGGGCTGCTTGTAGATCGTGGCCGCGGCCTCGCCGGCCCGCTCCAGGCGCTGGAACATGCCGCGATCGCCCGGAGAGCTCAGCCGCTGGTCGAAAAACGCCTGTGCCGCGGCGAGCACCACCGCGCCGTACACGTCGTTCTGCCGCTGCAGGTAGGCGAGGTTGCCGACGCGGACCGG
>DASSJN010000065.1:0-10891 GCA_035691185.1 Steroidobacteraceae bacterium | reverse complement strand
CCCATGCCGCGGTCACGCTGGTACTCGATCGTCTCGACCTCGCCGAGCCGGGCGCTGACGCTCAAGCCGACGTCCATGCTGATCGCCGCCTCGGCCTGGGTGGCGCCGAGCGCGCGCGCCTCGCCGAGCGCCAGTTCGACGAGCGCGAGCAGATCGGCGCCGTCGCTGGCGAGCGCCGGGGCATGGTCGGTCGGGACGGGCGTGCTCATCGTGACTGGCTTCCTTGTCGGTGCAGCGGCGGTCAAGTGGACGATTCTACCAGCGGGGCCGGGCTTCGCCCGCGTGCTAGCATCCTGGAAGAGGCAGATTCATGGCGCGCAAGCAGGCATTCCCCGAGGACGACGAATTCGACGGTCGGCCGCACGACGGGCCCGAGGCCCTGGACGACGAGGGACCGAGCAAGAGCGAACTCAAGCGACAGGACCTGCAGCTGCGCGAACTGGGCGTCGCACTCGTCGAACTGCCCGCCGCCGAACTGGAGGCGCTCGACCTGCCCGAGAAGCTGCTCGACGCGGTCACGGCGTGCCGCAGCATTCGCGCGCACGGTGCGCGCCTGCGGCAGGAGATGTACATCGGCAAGGTGCTGCGGCACGTCGACGTGGAGCCGATCCGCGCGGCCATCGAACGTCGCAGCGAAGTCGACCGCCAGCGCGTGCGGCGCGAGCAGGACCTCGAGCGGTGGCGCGAGCGGCTGCTCGCCGCCGACGAAGCGGCCGCATGGACCGAGCTTGCGGCCTTGATCGACGACGCCGCGGCGCTGCAGCAGCTGCGCACGCTCGCCCGCCAGGCGCGCGCCGAAAGGGCGGCGGCGCGACCGCCCGCGGCCGCCAGGCGACTGTTCCGGCGACTGCGCGAGTTGCTCGACTCTTAGAAGAAATCCGTGCCGGCCTGTACAATGCACCGGTGACACCGCTGGTTGGCATCATCATGGGGTCGACCTCCGACTGGGAGACCCTCAAGCACGCAGCCGAGATGCTCGAGCGCCTCGGGGTGCCGCACGAGGTGCGCGTGGTCTCCGCACACCGCACTCCGGACCTCCTGTTTGAATACGCCGCCACGGCGCGCGAGCGCGGCCTGCAGGTCATCGTCGCGGGCGCCGGCGGGGCCGCGCACCTGCCAGGGATGTGCGCGTCGAAGACGTCGCTGCCGGTGCTCGGCGTGCCCGTGCAGTCCAAGGCGCTGAACGGCCTCGACTCGCTGCTCTCGATCGTGCAGATGCCCGCCGGCATCCCCGTCGGCACGCTCGCCATCGGTGTCGCCGGCGCCACGAACGCGGCGCTGCTGGCAGCCTCGATCCTCGCGAACACGAATCCCGCGATCCGGGCCGCCCTCGACGCATTCCGCGCCGCGCAGACCGACAAGGTGCTCGCACAGCCGGACCCGCGCAGCCCCGTCATTTCGACATGAAGATCGGCGTCATCGGTGCCGGCCAGCTCGGACGCATGCTGGCCCTGGCAGGCTACCCGCTCGCACTGCAGTTCCGCTTTCTCGACGCGAGCGCCGATGCCCCCGGCGGGCAGGTCGCGCCGATCGTCACCGGTGCGTTCGACGATCCGCACAGCCTCGAGCGCCTCGCCGCCGACGTCGACCTCGTGACGTACGAGTTCGAGAACGTGCCGGTCACCGCGCTGCAGAAAGTGTCGCAGACGCGTACCGTGCACCCGCCCGTCGATGCTCTGCGCGTGTCGCAGGACCGCCTGCTCGAAAAGCAGCTGTTCCAGGCGCTGAGGGTCCCGACGCCGCCGTTCCGTGCGGTGGACTCGCTCGACGACCTGCGGGCCGCGGTGCGCGAACTCGGCTACCCGTGCGTGCTCAAGACGCGCCGGCTCGGCTACGACGGCAAGGGCCAGCGCTACCTGCGCAAGCCCGCGGACCTGGAACTCGCGTGGTCCGCGCTCGGGAATGCCCCTCTGATCCTCGAAGGCTTCGTCGACTTCGAGCGTGAGGTTTCGATCGTCGGCGTGCGGAGCACGACCGGCGAGGTGCGCGCCTACCCGCTCGTCGCGAACACGCACCGCGAGGGCATCCTGCGCGTGACGCTGGCGCCGCATCGGCACCCGACGCTGCAGAAAGCCGCCGAAGTCCACTTGAAGCGAGTCATGAAGCACTTCGACTATGCGGGCGTGCTGACGATCGAGTTCTTCGTCCAGCGCGGCCGGCTCGTCGCCAACGAGATGGCGCCGCGCGTGCACAACTCGGGGCATTGGACCATCGAAGGCGCGGTCACCTCGCAGTTCGAGAACCACCTGCGCGCGATCCTGGGCCTGCCGCTCGGCGAGACGGCCGCGATCGGCCACTCGGCGATGATCAATTTCATCGGCCGCATGCCGGCGCGCGACGCATTGCTCGGCGTGCCCGGCCTGCACTGGCACGACTACGGCAAGGAGCCGCGGGCGGGCCGCAAGATCGGCCACTGCACGGTCGTGGGGGCGAGCGCCGTCGAGCGCGACCGGCTCGTGCGCAAGGTGCTGAAGCGGCTGCCGCGGTAGGAAGTGTCCAGCGGATAGTGTCCAGCGGTTAGTCGGGTGCGCGGTCGCGCACCCGCCCGGCCTGGGGCCGACCTCTCCCGCGCCGCGGGAGGTGCCGTCCGACTGCCCGCTGGACACTATCCGCTGGACACTTGTGACCTGGGTCACAGTTTCGCCGCGCTCGCGCTCCCGTATAGTAGCGGCCGGGAAACGGCACCTGCATGTACCTGGAACACTTCAAGCTCAGGGAACTCCCGTTCCGGCTCAGCCCGGACCCGGCCTTTCTCTATCCGAGCCAGATCCACTCCCGCGCCAAGGCGTACATGGAGTCGACGATCTGGTTCACGGACGGCTTCGTCGTCATCACCGGTGAGATCGGGTCCGGCAAGACGACACTGATCGAAACCTTCCTCAAGGAGATCGACCAGGACGTCGTCGTCGCGCAGATCAACCAGACGCAGGTCTCGCCGATCGAGTTCCTGCAGGCCGTGCTCGCGCAGTTCGGCTTCAGCCCGTTCCGGATGCGCAAGGCGGAACTGCTCGCGACGCTCAACAACTTCCTGATCGAGCAGTACGCGAACGGGCGCAAGGTGCTGCTGGTCGTCGACGAGGCGCAGAACCTCACGAACAAGGTGCTCGAGGAAGTGCGCCTGCTGTCGGGCGTCGAGACGACCAAGGAGAAGGTGCTCAGGATCATCCTCGCGGGCCAGCCCGAACTCAACGTGAGGCTCGATTCGCCGGAACTCACGCAGCTGCGGCAGCGCGTGCGCCTGCGCTTCCACCTGAACGCGCTCACCGAGCAGGAGATGGCGGCCTACGTGGGTCATCGCCTCGGCGTCGCGGGCGCTACGTACGAGATCTTCGAACCGGACACCTTCCCGCTGGTCTACCGCTATACCGGCGGCATCCCGCGCCTGATCAACACGCTCTGCGACACGTCTCTGCTCGCGGCGTTCGCGCAGGACCAGCCCACGGTCGGCGTCGCGACGGTGCACGAGGCGATCGAGGAACTGCAGTGGCAGGAGTACCACGCGCGCACCCACACGAACCTGATTCCGGCGCGGCTCGAGGAGACTGCGCCGCATCCGCGCCCGCCGGTCGGCCGCCTGGTGCTGACGCTCAAGGGCGTCGAGCTCGAGAATGCGCTGATCGCGCCGGGACGCTTCGTCATCGGCCGCACGTCGGACAACGACCTGCAGGTCGACAGCAAGTTCGTGAGCCGTCACCACGCGCAGCTCGTCACGACGCCGGACGGCAGCGTGATCGAGGACCTCAACAGCACCAACGGGGTCTATCTCAACGGCAAGCGCGTGCGCAGGCACCGGCTCACGCCCGGCGACGTCGTCAAGATCGGCATGCACGAGATCGTCTATTCGCGCTACGAGGCGCCGCCCGCGCCGGAGGACGATTCCCGGGCGACGCGAACGACCGTGCTGACCGACGAGGACTACGACGGCGACGACGAAGGCGAGGCGAACGACGGCGAGCCCTACTCGTCGATCGCGCGCGGGTCGTAATCGGACTGGGTGCTGCGGTAGTCGCGGCGCTTCATCACGAGCAGCACGCCGATCGTCACGAGCCCCCCGCCGAGCACGAACAGCGCGCTGCGCGGCGATTGCTCCACCCACCAGGCCACGGCGAAACACGCGAGCCCCACCAGGATGCTCGCGTAGGGCTTCGCTTCATAGACCGGGCGCGGCAGCCACATCAGCCCGTGCCGCCGACCGTGAGCGACTCGATGCGCAGCGTGGGCTGGCCCACCCCGACCGGCACTTCCTGGCCTTCCTTGCCGCAGGTACCGACGCCGTCGTCGAGCTTCAGGTCGTTGCCGATCATCGAGACGCGGCCCATGACCTCCGGCCCGTTGCCGATCAGCGTCGCGCCCTTCACGGGGCGGCCGATCCTGCCGTTTTCGATCAGGTAGGCCTCGCTCGCGGAGAAGACGAACTTGCCGGAGGTGATGTCGACCTGGCCGCCGCCGAAATTGCGGCAGTAGAGTCCCTTGTCGACCGAGGCGATGATGTCCTCCGGCGCGTGCTGGCCCGGCAGCATGTAGGTGTTGGTCATGCGCGGCATCGTGATTGCCGCGAAGCTTTCGCGCCGGCCGTTGCCGGTCGGCCGCACGCCCATCAGGCGCGCATTGAGCTTGTCCTGCAGGTAGCCGCGCAGGACGCCGTCCTCGATCAGCGTCGTGCATTGCGTGGGCGTGCCTTCGTCGTCGACGTTGAGCGAGCCGCGACGCGCGACGAGCGTGCCGTCGTCGACGATCGTCACTCCCTTGGCCGCGACTTGCTGGCCGATGCGGCCGCTGAAGGCGGACGTGCCCTTGCGGTTGAAGTCTCCTTCGAGCCCGTGGCCCACCGCTTCGTGCAGCAGCACGCCGGGCCACCCGGCGCCGAGCACGACCGTCATCGTGCCCGCGGGCGCAGGCACCGCCTCGAGATTGACCTGCGCCGTGCGCACGGCTTCCTTGACGAGCGCCTTCCACCGCCCCGACGCCAGGAATTCCGTGTACGCGAAGCGGCCGCCGCCGCCGGCATAGCCCTGCTCGCGCCGCCCGTCGTGCTCGATGATGACGCTGACGTTGAGCCGCACCAGCGGGCGTACGTCACCCGCGAGCGTGCCGTCGCTCGCCATGACGAGCACGGTGTCGTGCGAGGCCGACAGGCTCGCCATGACCTGCGTGATGCGCGAGTCGAGCGCGCGGGCCTCGCGGTCGATCTGCTCGAGCAGCTTGACCTTGTCGTCGTCGGCGAGCGTCTCGACCGGGTCTGCGGCCGAGTAGAGGCTGCGCCCGCCCGTGGCGTGCCAGGCCTGCACGGAGCCGCCAGAGCCCGAACGCGAGATGGCGCGTGCGGCGTGCGCGGCTTCGAGCAGCGCCGGCAGCATCACTTCGTCGGAGTACGCGAACCCGGTCTTTTCGCCTGCGAGCGCACGGACACCGACGCCCTGTTCGATCGCGTGTGCACCGTCCTTGACGATGCCGTCCTCGAGCGCCCAGGACTCCTCGCGCGTGAGCTGGAAATAGATGTCGCCGTAATCGACGGCGTGGCCCATGACGTCGCCGAGCACGCGCGCGACGCGGTTTTCGTCGAGTTCGGCCGGGGCGAGCAGCGCGGCACGGGCGACGTCGAGCGGGTCGCGTTCCGCCAGGGCCGTGCCTGGCGCGGCGGGCTGTGGCGCGAACAGCGGCGGGGGAATGGTCGGTTTCATGTTTCCTTGGCAGGTGCGGCGCCGAGCGACAGCCGGCGGTGGTCCACGGCCGGGAAATCCTGCCGCAGCCGGCGTTGCCGGACGAGGTCCAATTCTGCCGTGATCACGCCGGTTCCGCGCGGCAATCGGGCGACGACCCGGCCCCAGGGCTCGACGATCATCGAATCGCCGTGCGTCTCCCGGCCGTTTTCGTGAAAGCCGGACTGCGCTGCGGCCACGAGGTAGCAGAGATTCTCGACCGCGCGGGTGCGCAGCAGCAGCTCCCAGTGCGCGCGGCCCGTGGGCACCGTGAACGCGGACGGCAGGCTGAACCACTCGGCCCCTTCGGCCAGCAACTGGCGGAAGAGTTCGGGGAACCGCACGTCGTAGCAGACCGCGAGGCCGAGCCGGCCCGCCGGCGTGTCGACCACGACCGGGTGCGAACCCGGCCGTACGGCCTTGGACTCGCGGTGGCTCTCGAGCTTGCCGGGCACGTCGACGTCGAACAGGTGGATCTTGTCGTAGCGGGCGACCTGGCGCCCTTCGGCGTCGAAGACCAGGCAGGCCGCAGCGACGCGTGCTTCGCCGGGAACCTTGATCGGCAGGGTGCCGCCGACGACCCAGAGCCCGTGCTGGCGCGCCGCCTCGGCGAGGAACGCCTGGATCGGGCCCGACCCCGGTTCCTCGGCGATCGCGAGCTTGGCCGCCTCGCCACGCCCCATGAACGCGAAGTTCTCGGGCAGGACGGCCACGCCCGCGTCCTGCTGACGCGCACCGCGCAGCAGCGTCCGCGCGGCGTCGAGGTTGCGCCCGACGTCCGCGCCCGAGGTCATCTGGATTGCCGCCACCCTGCTCTTCACGGTTGACTCCTGCTCGCCCTGGCATCCGCCTGCGCGGTCGGTGCCGTCCCGGCCGCCGGCCCGGAAATGCGCTCGACCACCGGCGCCGACCACGGCCCGCTCACGTGGTAGTACACGCGCGCGAGGCCCTGCAACTGGTCCTTGAACAACTGCGACAGGACCAGCACGCCTGCGCCCACGACGGGCCCCGCCGCGAGCGCGCCCGCGACGGCGAGCGGCCCGCTCGTATTGCCACTCACGACCACCGTCTGGTCGTAATCCTCGCTCGCGAGGCCCGTCCGGCCGACGATGCCGATGTTGACCGCAGGGCCTTTCAGCAGCAGGTTCTGCGTGAATGCGTTGCCGGCGCGGACCTCGAAGTCGCCCTTGACGCTGTCGAACGCGAGGCCCTGGTCGGTCACGTCGCGGAAGTCCAGCGCCAGTCGCCGTGGCAGCTGGGCGACGCTCAACAGGCCGAGCATGCGGCCCGCACCCGGCTCGACGTCGCGCAGCTGGCCCTCCTCCAGCACGAGCCGCAGCGTGCCGTTCATGGATTTGATCGCCTCGCCGGTCGGGCCACCCGGCCACCAGAGGTTCGCAGCGAGGCGCGCTTTCCGGGCGTCGACCGCGTCGCGGTACCCGAGCCAACCCGCGGCGGCGCCGAAGTCGGTGCTGTCGAGCGTGCCTTCGATGCGAGTGCGCGGCGCGCCGGTCTCCACGTACCACGAACCCCGCGCCCTGATCGTGAACGCGGGAGCCGTCGTGTCGAGGGTCTCGATCGTGAGGCCGCGCGGATCGCGCGTCAGCACGGCGTCGAGCCTGCCGAACCGCCGTGCCTGCCAGACGAACTCGTCGGCGTGCGCCGTGATCGCGGGCAGCTTGCGTGGATCGGTTTGCGCCGCAGTCTTCGAGGTGCCGGAGGTGGATTCGTCCCGCGCGCCCAGCAGGTGCAGTCGCTTCATGTCGAGCACGATCGGCCGGCCGCGCGCGAGTTCATCCGGCACGGTGACCTGTCCCTCGGCGTGCGGGCCGCTCACGCCGATACGCCACGCATCGCCCTCTCCGCGCAATTTCGCGACGACGTCGCGGAACTCGAACCCGAACACCGTCGCGCGCTCGAGCTGCACGTCGACCGGGCCGAGCCAGTCCATGAGCCGCTGTCCCTGTGCGCCCTGGGGCGCCCGCGGCGGCGTGTCGCCGAGCGCGAGCCACTCCCCGAGATCGAACTGCGGCCACGCACCGGCCACCAGCAGTCCGGGCTGGGGGCCGAGCGACACGGGCTGGCCGTCGAACCGCGCCGTGCCGCGGTCGAGGCGCCACTGGCCGTTCTTTTCCGCGAACCGCAGCGTCGCGCGCGCCGTGCCCGACGCGAGCGTCACGTCGTTGACTGGCCGCTGGCCCGGGATCTCGATACGCACGTGCGTGGGCCGCGCCTCCGGCGGGGCCTTGGCGAACGGCCGCGGCGCAGCCACCTCGAGTCCCACGAGCGAACTCGTCACGTCGAAGGTGAGCGGCCAGTTGCCCTCGCCACGCTTTTCGATGCGACCACGGAGTTCCCAGTCCGCGGTGCCGGTCATGCGGACGGTCGTCGGCAGCCCGATGAACGCAGGCAGCCTCCCGCCGGCCGCGCGGCCGGTCGCCTTCAGGTCGACGGATGCGGTCACCTCGCGCGTCGTGCGCCCCGGTCTCGCCTCCATTTCGAACGGCCCGTCGAGGATCGTGCCCCGCAGCGACGGCACGGTGACCTGCTCGTTGTGCAGTTCGAACACGCCCGTGACGCGTTGGGCGGGTGCGCGCAGCGCCGGCACCGAGACGTCGACGCCGGCGAGCGTGGCGCGCACGAGGTAGTCGCGCTCGGGCACGGCGACGCCGAGCGACGCGCGGGTCTCGTTAGACATGATCGGCAGGACCAGCGCGACGTCATAGCGTGCCGGGCCGTTGCCGCGCAGGCCCATGAACACCTTGCCGATGCGCGGGCCGAGCGGGCTGCCCTGGACGTACGCAAGCGCCTTCTGCACGTCGCCGCTGCCGCGCGCGTCGATGTCGAGCACCGGCGCCTTGTAGTCGCTCATCGCGAACGTCGTCGCCTCCAGCGGCACACCGCCGATGTCGCCGGCGACGAGGTCGGCCTCGATGCTCGCATTGCGGAACACGACGCGGCCCGCCGCGCGCGTGAGCGGTGCAAAGCCGGGGTAGTAGTCCAGCGTCACGCCCTGCGCGTCTGCGCTCGCCGTGAAGCTGCCCTCCCCGTGACGGAACGGAAACTTGCGGACAGGCCCGTGATAGCTCAGCCGGCCGTTGCTGGCGCTGCCGCGCACGAACGCACGATCGAGCCATGCGATGGTGCGCTCGCGCAACCTGCCGGCCGGAATGAACCGGGGCACCGCGGCGACGTCGATGTCCTCGATGCCTGCCTCGAGGTCGAGCACCGGTGAAACGGAGGGCTTCACGAACTGCAGCTGTGCGTCGAGGGTCGCGCGCGCCTGTGCATGCTTGAGGCGGGCGCCCGTGGTGGTGAAGAGCCAGGTCTCCCCTTCACGACGCCAGGTCACGTCGGCATCGACGCGCTCCATGCGGATCGGCTGCCGGAAGACCCGTGGCCAGTCGAGCGCAACCGATTCGGCATCCAGCCGCAGCGAGCCGCGCTGTTCGGTGCCGTCGACCCGCGCCGTCAACCCCGCTATCCCGGGCACGCGGCCGTGCGCGTTCACCCCGAGCGCGCGCACGTCGGCGTCGATCTTGAACGTCGGTGGCAGCCCCGCTCGCTCGCGCGTCGCCACGACGTGCAACGCTTCGACGCGACCGGTCGGAGCCAGCCCGGCCCACCGGTCGAACGCAGGCGGCGCCAAGGCGAGCGCGAGCGGCCACAGGCGCTGCACGTCGACGTCTTCGGCGTCGAGGGTCAGGCCGAAACGCGAGACGGCACGACCCCACCAACGGCCGGCAATGCGCGCGGGCTCGCGGGCTGCCGTTCCAGGCGGCTCCACATGCAACTCCCGGGCGTGAAACACCCATGCTCGCCCTTCACGCCGCAGTCGCAGGTCGCCCGCAAGCGCGTCGAGCCGCACCTCGGCGGGCAGCGACTCCGCCGACCGCTCGAGCATCGTCTTGGTGACCGTCGGGTGACGCATGAAGTTGCCCGGTGCGAGCTCGAGCCGCGGCTCGGTCACGCTGACGACCTCCACGGGTGGGACGTCCCGCGACGGCACACCGAAGGCGGCGTCGCGCAGGTTGAGCCCGAGTCGCAGGTTGGCGACCTCGCCCTGACGGATCGCCAGCACCGCGCGAACCGGCCCGCGGCCGTCGAGCGGACGCGCGAACTTGCGCGGCACGAAATCGGCGAGCCCCGCGAGGCGGAGGTCATCCACGTTGAGTTCGACGCGCGCGTCGAGGTGCTCACGCTCGTCGAGCGATCCCTTCAGTCGCACGTCGAATTCGGCCGTCGAGCCCAGGGCCTCGGGCAGCCGGGCACTGCCCTGCAGGCGCACGTAATCGCGGTCGCGCCGCAGCTCTCCCGCGAGTTTGCGCAGCTCGAGCGGCGGCCGACCCGTCATGAGGTCGCGATAGACGACGGTTGCGTTCTCGACCAGGACACGTCCCGCGGGCAGCCGGTCGAAGTCGAAGGGAGGCTGGTCGGCCGGGCGCTCGGCGAGCCCGAGCAGGCGTATGCGCCCGTCGGCGAGCCGCACGAGCGTCACGCGGGCCCGGTCCATGTGCACGCGTCCGGCGACGAACTGGCCGGTGCGGAGGAAGTTCCAGAGGTCGAGGCCCACGCTGCCTTCGCGCGCGGTGAACAGCGCCTGGGTGCCGTCCTCGTCGAGCACGCGCACGCCGCGCAGCACGACTTCGGGGCCGTACCACCGCAGGCGCGCATCGAGCTGCGAGTACTCGATACGCGTGTGCGTCTGGTGCTCGACCCAGGTGCGCAACCTGTCCGCGTGCTCGGGCAGGTAGGCGATCGCGATGCGCAGCGCCGTGATCAGCAGGGCCGCGATCACGAGCAGCGTGGCGGCGGTGCCGCCTACGATGCGCCAATGCCGCGCGGACGACCGCCTGCCCTCACCCCGGCCCTCTCCCGCCGGCGCGGGAGAGGGAGCAAAGCCCCGGCCCTCTCCCGCCGGCGCGGGAGAGGGAGCAGAGCCGCGGCCCTCTGCCTGCAGGGAATCGGTCACATGAGCACCACGTCGTACTGGTCGTGGAGGTACAGCGCCTCGGTCTGGAGCCGGATCGGCTTGCCGACCAGCACCTCGAGTTCGCCGAGCGCAGCGGACTCCTCGTCGAGCAGCCGCTCGATCACGTCGGAGTGCGCGAGCACCATGAGCTGCTGGAAATCGAACTGGCCGGCCTGCCGCAGCACTTCGCGGAAGATCTCGTAGCAGACGGTCTCCGGCG
>DASSJN010000064.1:0-9377 GCA_035691185.1 Steroidobacteraceae bacterium | reverse complement strand
TGCTGCGCTCCGGCACCACCGAGCGACTCGAAATCCGCGCCGCCGTGTTCGACGCGACGTGGCGCCGCGCGGACCGCTGGGCCATCGTCACGCTGGTCCCCGGACAGCTGCCGAGCCGGCCCGACCTCGCGCGTTACATGCAGGCGGCGGCTGCCTTGGAAGCCGTCGGTCGACTCGACGCCGCGCGCGACGCCTACGCGGCCGCCACGGCGCACTGGCCCAACGAACCGTTGCCGCGTCTAGGCCTCGCCAACGTCGACGCGGCCCGAGGGCGCTGGAGCGAGGCGGAGCGCGGCTACGCTGCGGTGCTGAGTCTCGACGCGGGTTCGGCCGCGGCGCTGAACAACCGCGCGGAAGCGCTGAGCCGGCTCGGCTGCCTCACGGCCGCGCGCGACGTACTCGCGACCGGGGCCGCCCGGCTCGCCCCGGACGACCCGTTGCGCCCGGCGCTCGTGCGCACGGCGGGCGAGATCGAGGCCCGCGCGGCGAGCGCCGCTGCGCCGGAGCCCGCTGCGTGTGCGCAGCTCGGTGTCCGTTGACACGCTGACCGTCGCCGCGGCCCGGTTTACACTGCCGCCATGACCTTGCGCGAGCGCGTGGACGCGATCTTCCCGGAGTGGCACCGCTGGTATCCGAGCCTCTTCGATGCCGCCGTCGACCTCGGCGTGATCCGCGCGCGCGTCTGCGATCCGTCGACGCTGCTCCTGTCCAACCGGCATGCGGGCGTGCGTGCCGCCGCCGAACTCGAACACCGCAAGCGCTGGAGTGCCGAGGAGAACGAGCCGGAGGACTGAGCGATCGCTCGCTCAGGTGAGGCGGACGTTCCGCTCGTTGCGATAGAGCTCGAGGATGTAGCGTCCGGCCGGGCGCGCGCGTAAGCGCTCGACTTCGGCGCGCCACGCCGTGTCCGGGAGGTCCTCCAGCAGCAGGCGACGGCCGCGCAGCGCTCCGCCCGGATACTCGGGCGGCAGCACCGCGAGCGCGCCGAGGCTCGCGAAGGCGATGTCGGCGAAAGTGAGCGTCGCGCCGGTCAGGTGCGGCCGGCCGTCGGCCAGCAGCCGGTCCACGTCGTCGAACGCCTCGTGCATCCGCTCGAGTGCGCGTTGCGCCCGTGCCGGCGTGACACCGAGCATGCGCTTCACCGCGAATCGCAGCACGGGGACGCCCGCGGCGAGCAGCGCGCGCTGCCAGGCGGGGATCGCGGTTTCCTGGATGCCCCACGAACGCAGCGTGAGGGCACGATCGCGCAGCACCTGCGCGTACACCCAGACGCGTACGTCGTTGCCGAGCCTGCGGTCGAAACGGGCCTCGAGGTCGAGCGCGGCCGGCGTCGGCTCGAGGAACCACGTGCGTTCCCCGGGCAGGCGCCCGGCGTACTCGCCCCAGAGATAGCGCAGGATGCGCGGCGAGTCGCCGATGCAGGTGAGACCCGGAGGCACCTCGAGCCACGGCACCGTGCGCCCGGTCAGCAGCACGCCCACGATGCCGACGTTCGGCACCTCCTCGTACTCGATGCCGAGCCGGTCGAGGCACCAGCGGGCTTTTTCCGAATAGTGCGAGAACGTGATCGTGTGCAGCCGCAACGTCATCGGTGGCCGACGCATCGCCCGCAGCGACACGAACAGCCGGACGCCCAGGCCGAGCAGGGCGGCGCCGACCGCGACCGCCGCGGCGGCGCCGACACCCCAGCCGGCGAGTGCGACCACGACCGGCAGCAGGTAGAGCAGGATGCCGTGCAGCGTGCGTGCATCGCGCAGTCGCATCGCCGGAACCCGCGCTAGCGGCTGGGCGGCAGCCCCGCGAATTGCGGGATGCCATCCGCGCCGATCACGTCCCAGGCCGCGCGCGATTCGACGAAGATGTGCGCCTCGGCGCGCATGCCCGGATCGGCGTCGAGCGAGCCTGCCGGCACCAGGACGACGTTGCGGGCGGGGGACGGTCGCGGCAGGCCACTGCCGCATCGGCGGCAGAACGCAACGCCGAAGTGCTGCGCGCCCGGCAGCGCGTATTCGACGACGAGGTCCTCGCCCCGTAACCAGCGCAACCCCGCGAGCGGGTAGAACAGGTTCGAGGCGTGCGCGGCGCTGCGCGCGAGGCGACAGCGCGAACAGTGGCAGTACATGAAGCGCAGCGGCGCGGCGTCGATCGCGTAGGCAACGGCGCCGCACAGGCAACTCCCACCCACGCCCGGCGCATCCTCCGCGGGGACAGGCTCGCGAGGGACGGGTTGCATGCCGTATTCCGGCGGCCACTCGTCGTGCTGCGGCAGTGCGTCCGCGATGACGTACCACGGTGCCTTGTATTTCACGAACATGTGCAGCTCCGGCCGCGGCAGTTCGCCGTCGAGGTTGCCGGCGGGCACGACGACGTGCTCGCCGCTCGGCGTCGTCTCGGGCGTCACGGAACCGCAGCGCCGGCAGAACGAACGATGGGTCCCCGGCGAGGACTCGTAGCGCTCGATCGAGTCGGCCCCGGCCGTGAGCCGGTAATTCGCGCTCGGGACCACGGCCCAGGTCACGTACGGCGTGCCGTGGTGCTTGCGGCACATGGAACAGTGACAGTTCACGACCGCGAAGAACGCGCCGTCGACTTCGTACTGCACGCTGCCGCAGAGGCATCGTCCGTGGTTCATGGTTCGCTCCCGTGGCGCGGCCGGCACGCCGCCGGCTACGTTAGCCCGCCCGCGACGGTGTGCGCCACCTTCTCGCGGATGATCTCGACGAGCCGCCGGGCACCGGGGCCGGCCGCCTGGCGATCGGCGAAGACGAGGTACACCGTCACGTAGCGTTCGGCGCCCTCGGCGAGTGGCAACCGCGCCAGGGACCCGGAGTCGAGTTCCTGCCGGATGTTCTCTTCCGCGTACCACGCGAAGCCGAGGCCCATGCAGGCGGCATGGATCGAGGTCGCCTTGTTGGAGACCGTCCAGCGGCGCTCGTTGAGCCAGCCGCCGCTGCGGGCGCGTCGGGCGCCCGAGTCGCGCACCACGAGATGACGGTGCTCGCGCAGGTCGTCGAGCGTGAGCGGCCGACCGAGCGAATGCAGCGGATGCGAGGGCGAGGCGGCGCAGACGAACCGCACCTGCATCAGCGCGTCGCCGATGAATCCGGGCGGCACCTGGCTGCCGATGATGAAGTCGGCGCTGCCCTCGATCAGCGTGTCTTCGGTTCCGCCCAGCACCGACTCGATCAACTCCACGCGAATGTCCGGCTGTTCCGTGCCGAACTGCGCCATCGCACGCAACAGCAGCCAGGTCGGGAAGATCGTGTCGACGGCGAGACGGATCTCGGGTTCCCAGCCGCGGGCGAGGCCGGCGGCCGACCGCTCGATGCGGGCGGCGTCGTCGAGGAGCGACTTGCCGCGTCGGTAGAGGACCTCGCCTGCGGACGTCAGGACGGCACGCCGGCCCCGCAGTTCGAATACCGCGAGGCCGAGTTGCTCCTCGAGCTTCTTGATCGTGTAGGTGACGGTCGACTGCGTGCGGTGGAGTCGTGCGGAGGCCTGCGCGTAGCCGCCCGCCTCGACGACGGCGACCAGCGCCGCCCACTGGTCCAGGGTGATCCGGGGCGCACTCATTCGTATCTATCCAGTCGATTCGTTTGATCGAAAATACCGTCTTTTTAATTCATTGAATAGATGTAAATTGACTTCCCAGCAAAACAGCCCTCGATCAACCCAAGGAGAACTGCAGATGAACAACACCACCCCCGCCAGCCTTGCCGACCTCGCCGGCCGCGTCCTGATTTCCGCGATGTTCCTGACGGCTGGCCTCGCCAAGATCGGCGGCTACGCCGGCACCCAGGCGTACATGGCCTCGGTCGGCGTCCCGGGCGCCCTGCTGCCGCTCGTCATTGCGCTCGAAGTGCTCGGCGCGATCGCCATCATCGTCGGTTATCGCACACGGATCGTCGCCGCCGGCCTCGCCGTGTTCACGGTCGTTGCCGCGGTGCTGTTCCATTCGGGCGACGACCAGGTGCAGCAGCTGTTCTTCGTGAAGAACCTCGCCATCGCGGGCGGCTTCCTGTTCCTCGTCGCGCGCGGCGCCGGCGAATGGTCGCTCGATGCGCGACGCGAGCGACTGACCGCGCCGCGCGATCCGCTCGCCGTGCGGGCCTGACGACACGAGGAGGAGGTGAAGTCACGAACGAGCGCACCACCACGACGACACGCGCGACGCCCCCGACGGCGCAGATTCGACGGCGCTTGCAGACGGTCATCGAGTCGGTGGCCGCTTCCGACGGCGCCGGCGTGAAGCTGCGTCGCAGCCTCGGCAGCGGGCAGCACCTGCGGTTCGACCCGTTCCTGATGCTCGACGAATTCTTCTCGGACGACCCGAACGACTACCTGGCAGGGTTCCCGGCGCATCCGCACCGCGGCTTCGAGACCGTCACGTACATGCTCGACGGGCACATGCGCCACGAGGACAGCTTCGGTCACCGCGGCGACCTGGGTCCCGGCGACGTGCAGTGGATGACGGCTGCTCACGGCATCATCCACTCGGAGATGCCGCAGCAGACTGCAGGCCGCATGCGCGGCTTCCAGCTCTGGATCAACCTGCCGGCGCGGGAAAAGATGAAGCCGGCGGCGTATCGCGACATCCCGGCGCGCGAGATTCCGACCGTCGCCCTCGAGGCCGGTGGAGAAGTCCGCGTGATCGCGGGGGAGTTCGAGCAGGGCGGCGTGCGCACGGCCGGCCCCATCGGCGGGCTCAGCACGGAGCCGCGGTACTACGACATCCGGCTTCCCGCGCATGCGGCGCTCACGGTACCGACACCCGCGCACCACAACGCTTTCCTGTACGTCTACGAAGGCGACGCCGTGGTCGGCGACGAGGCGAGCGCGCTGCCCTACCGCGCAGCGGGGCTGCTCACGCCCGGCGACGAGGTCGCACTGCGCGCGGGCGCAGGCGGAGCGAAGATGCTGCTGCTCTCGGGCAAGCCGATCGGCGAGCCGGTCGTGCAGTACGGTCCGTTCGTGATGAACACGCCCCGGGAAATCCAGCAGGCCATCGTCGACTACCAGAGCGGCCGGCTGGCGGTGGCGGGGTAAGGAAACTCGCCGGCGCGCTCCGGCGCGGCAGCGGGGCCGAGTTGCGGTATCCGCGCACGTGCCTCCCAGCGCTTTTCGCTATCCTCTTCCCGTGTGGACGGCCCGGCACCGCCCGGCCATCCGTCGAGGAAACGGTGCCCGTCATGAGCCACAAGCACGAACACCTGCTGCGCACGATCTTCCAGGACCCGATCAACGCGAACATCCACTGGCGCGAGATCGAATCACTGCTGCATCACCTGAACGCGGAGATCGAGCAGCTGTCGGGCGCGCGGCTGCGGGTGAAGCTCAACGGCGTCGAGGGGATCCTGCACCGCCCGCACCACGGCAACACGCTCGACAAGAGCGCGGTGCGACATCTGCGCGAATACCTGGCCCACGCCCGCTGCACGCCGTCGCAGTACGACCAGGCTCATCACTGAGCGCGGAACGACGCCGTCCGTCGCGAGCCCTGCGCGCGATGACGGGCGGCGCACCACTCGAGGAACCGCGTCACGGCACGCACCGTGTGCAGCGCACGGGGCGAGCACAGCGTGTCCCAGCCGTGCTGTGCGCCGTCGAGTTCGGCGTAGGCGACGGGATCGCCCGAGACGCGTCGCAGCTCCCGCGCGAATTCGCGCGCTTCGGCGACCGGGCAGAGCGCGTCGTGCGTACCGTGCAGCACGAAGAACGGCGGTGCGTCGCATCGCAGCAGCGCGAGCGGCGAGGCCATGTCCCACGCGAGCGCGTCCCGTTCGAGCGGACAGGGCATCAGGTTCGCGCCGAGCCAGCGCAGTCGCGCCTTGCGTGCGGGATGCCGATGCTTGCGGTCGGCGAGGTCGTAGATGCCGTGCAGCGGGACGCAGGCCGCGGGCCGCGTGTCGATGTGCTCGAAACCGGGCTGCAACTCCGGCTCCCCGAAGCTCAACGCGAGCAGGGTCGCCAGGTGCGCGCCCGCGCCCCCGCCGGTGACCGCGATGAACGAGGGATCGCCGCCGTACGTCGCGATGTGCCCGCGGATCCACGCCATCGCGGCCTTGCAATCGACCAGCGGGGCCGGCATGCGTGCGCCGGGACCCAGGCGATAGTTCGGGGTAACGACGACCCAGCCGAGCGACGCGAGGTGGTGGACCAGCGGCAGACCGTGCTGCCGCTTGTGGCCCT
The DNA here is from genome assembly GCA_035691185.1 of Steroidobacteraceae bacterium. Lineage (GTDB taxonomy): Bacteria > Pseudomonadota > Gammaproteobacteria > Steroidobacterales > Steroidobacteraceae > RPQJ01. The sequence continues at coordinate 3,188 of DASSJN010000064.1, read as the reverse complement.
GCGTCCAGCCGCCGCCGTGGATCTGCAGCAGCACCGGTGCATCGCGGCATCCCGCGGCGGGGCGGTAGACGTCGAGCACGTTGCGCTCGTGACCGCCGGGGTACGGCACGTCGGCCACCAGGTCGACGGAGGCCGAACGGCGCGGCCAGGGCCGCAGGTAGGAGCGCCGCGGCACCTCTTCGACGACGGCCGGCATGCGTTCCGCCGGCACGTCGCGCAGATACGAAGTGCCGAGTGCATCGCGCAGGGCCGCCTCCAGCACTGCGGGTGTCGCCCGCGCGCGGCGCGACACGGCGACGAGCCCGCACGCGGAGGCCACGATCAGCATCGACGCGAGCCGTCCACGCTCGTCCGCGAGCACGTCCGTCGTGGTCGCGGCAACCAGCAGCACGAGCACTCCCGCGCCGCCGAGCCACGCAGCGAATTCCCCCGCGAACCAGCTGCAGGCCGACCACAGCACGTTGTCGCGCACGAGCCAGCCGGGGCGCACGAGCGCCGAAATGGTCAGACCCGTCAACGCCAGTGCAAACCCCAGCACCCACCATTGCGTTTCCATGCGCACCTCGCGAGGCGTCCTGCCCGCGCCAGATCGTCAGCGACCTTGCGTCATTGCAGCGTCGTCATCCCCGTGACAGGCGGTAGATCAGCAGCGCCGCCCGCTTCACCTGCAGCGGGAGCGCGTCCAGCTCGATGAACTCCCCCGGCGCGTGCTCCTGATCGCCGAGGGAACCGAGTCCGTCGAGGCAGGCGAGCCGGCCGTCCTCGCAGACGAAAGCGATGTCGCCCGCGCCGCGTTCCATCGGCGGCTGCGCGACGACCGGACCCGCGCCCAGGTCGCGGCTGACCGCATCGAACACCGCCAGCACGCGCTCGCTGCCCGGATTTGGCGCCATCGACGGGTAACTGGCATTGACCTCGAGCGTCGCCGACGTGCCGGGCAGGTTCGCCGCGACGATTTCCTGCATCTTGCGTCGGGCTGCCTCGAACTGCGCCGCGCCGAGGAAGCGCAGGTCGCCCTCGATCTGCACCTCGCGCGGGATCACGTTCGTCTTGCCGAGCGCTGTGCCGCTCTTGGTCTCGGTCGCGTACGCGACGTCGGTGCCGCCGACGATCACCGACGGGTTGTACGTCAGGTTGGGCTCGCGCATCTCCGTGCGGAACCGGTCGAGGATGCGCGCCGCTTCCAGGATTGCGCCGTAGCCGCGTTCCTCGCCGAAGATGCCCGAGGAGTGCCCCTGCGTGCCGGTGACGGTGAGACGCCACTCGCCGATGCCGCGGCGGCCGGTGACGCCCTTGCCGGGCGATGCGCCCTCGAACGCGAGCGCTACGTCGGAATCCCGCGCAGCCTGCATCAGCGCCTGGCGCGTCGCCTGCAGCGGCGCGCCGGGGTCTTCCTCGTCGCCCGTGTAGACGACGGTGACGTGGAGGCCACGCAGTGCATCGGCGGCGGCCAGCGCCCGCACGGCCTCGAGCGCCACCAGGTTGCCGCCCTTCATGTCGGACGCGCCGCTGCCATAGCCGCGATTGCCTTCACGCCGGAACCGCTCGCCTTGCAGCACGGTGTCGAGGTGCCCGATCAGCAGCAGGCGCGGCGCACCCTTGCGCCCGGCGCGCGTTGCGACCAGGTGACCGCCACGCTTCACCTCGGCCGGCAGTTCCACCCAACGCGTCTCGAAACCGAGCGCGCGGTATTCGCGTGCATAGATGTCGCCGACCGCGCGGACGCCGGCGAGGTTCTCGGTCGCGCTCATCACGTCGACCGTCTCTGCGAGCAGCGGCACCCAGGCCTCTGCGCGCGCATCGACGGCCGCGACGATGCGTCGCTCTGTCGCGGCGAGCCCCGCGGCTCCGGCAGGCAACGCCAGCAGGAGCAGGGCGACGGGCAGCAGGCGATGAGACGACATCAGCGATACGGGGGCGCAGTCGAAGGACGGAGGCCGGAGCCTACACAAGCTTCATACCGGCCGAAAACAGGCGGCGCGGAGACGTGAGGGCAGCGGAGGCTGACGTGCCTGTCGGCCGGTCAGCGCGGCAGCATGGGGGCGACGCCGAAGAGGTGCTGGTGCAGCCAGCCGACGAAGAGTCCGTAGAGCACGAGGCCGCCGACGATCGCGACCAGGTCGTTCCAGCGCGAGGGCGGCGAAGCCGGGATCCGCCGCTCGACCGCGCGCTTGCCCACGGCGATGCGATCGGCCACGGCCCAGGCCAGGAACCCGCCGAACAGCAGCACGTCGGCGACGGTACCGTTGACGAGCAGGTGCGCGACGGCCCAGGCCTTGGTCGCGGTCAGCATGGGGTGCTTGACCGCGGCCTTGATTCGACCGGGCAGGTACGTGGCGAGCAGCAGCGGGAACACCGGCAGCATCAGCAGCGCGGCGACGTGCCGCATCCAGGCCGGTGTCGTGTAGAGCACGTGCGGGTCGGCGCGGGTGAGGCCATAGCCGTGCACGAGCATCACGAAGCCGATCACCGAGCCGAGCGCGAACAGCGCCTTCCAGGTCGCGTCGCCGAGCCTCGCCGCCGTCGCGTCGCGCCATGCCGGGGCCACGATTGCGATCGAGTGGATGCCGAAGAAGAGCAGGAGGCCCGCGACGAGGTAGGTCATGTCGTTGTATTTCTCATTGATCGCCGTTGCCGGGCAGTTTATCCGACGGCCGGTGCCGGTGCGCGGGCGGCTGCCCGTCCATGCGCCGCCGCACCTGCTCGTGCCACCGGAGCAGCAGGTCCGCCGCGAAATCCGAGAACACACGCACCTTGGCCGCCTGGTGCCCGCCCGAGGGATATACGAGCGATATGGGCGGACCCGCCACGATGTAGTCCTCGAGGATCAGCTTCAGCGCCCCGCGTGCGACGTGCTCGGCGATCAGCAGGTCGGCAGTGTGCGTGATGCCGAGCCCGGCAGCGGCCGAGACCACGGGCCCGGTTGCGGCGTTGAAAAGCATTGCGAACTTGAGCCCGAGCCGTTTCGGCGTGTAGGGCGCCGGGAAACTCCACTCGGGTGGCGCGCCGGACGCCTGCGTCGTGCCGAGCAGCCGGTGCTGGCGCAGGTCGTCGGGCGTGCGGGGCTCGCCATGGTCGGCGAGGTAGGCCGGCGAGGCGCAGGTGACGAGGTTGATGCCCGCGATCCTGCGCGTGGCCAGACCCGCCTGCTGCACGTTGCCGACGCGCATCGCGACGTCGACGCTCTC
>DASSJN010000063.1:0-24017 GCA_035691185.1 Steroidobacteraceae bacterium | reverse complement strand
GGTCATGGTGACGTTCTACCAGCTCGTCCAGCCGGCACTGCGTGCTCTCGCGGGCGTCGTCGCGCCGGACCCGCCGATCTTCGTGCGCGCCGCGTGCGAGACGCGCCTGCGCAAGAAGCCGGGCCGGCTCGAGTTCCAGCGGGGCGTGCTCGCCCGGCTGCCGACGGGCGGGTATACCGTACGCGGCACCGGGCACCAGGGCGCGGGCGTGCTGCGCTCCATGAGCGAAGCGAACTGCTTCATCGTGCTGTCGCGCGACCAGGGCGACGTCGAACCGGGCACCGAGGTCGAGGTGCAGCCGTTCGTCGGGCTGGTCTGAGACTTCGGCCAATACACACGGGAGCCAGGCATGTCGGGTGCACACGGTGGCGGCGGGCGCGAATTCCTGCCGGTCAGCATTGCGGTCCTGACGGTCTCCGATTCGCGCGACGAGCAGAGCGACAAGTCGGGTCGGCTGCTCGTCGAGCGACTGACCGGTGCGGGCCACCGGCTCGCCGAGAAAGCCATCGTGCCTGACGACGTGTACCGCATCCGCGCCGTCGTCTCGCGCTGGATCGCCGACCCCGACGTCAACGTCGTGATCACGACCGGCGGCACCGGCGTGACGGGGCGCGACGGCACGCCCGAGGCCGTGGCGCCGCTGCTCGACAAGGTGCTCGACGGATTCGGCGAAATGTTCCGCTCGATCTCCTATGCCGACATCAAGACCTCGACGCTGCAGTCGCGTGCGCTCGCGGGCGTGGCCAACGGCACCTACGTCTTCTGCGTGCCGGGGTCGTCCGGCGCGTGCGCCACCGCCTGGGATGCGCTGATCGCCGCGCAACTCGACGCGCGCACACGCCCGTGCAATCTCGTCGAGCTGATGCCGAGGTTGAAGGAGAAGTGACCTCGGCGCGTGGCACGCTCGGCCGGTCGTCCAGGTTGCTAGTCGGAACCGAGAAAGGCCTGTTCCGCATCCGTGTCGGCGCCGACCGCGGATCGGTGCAGATCGACGGTCCGCACCTCGCCGGGTGGCGCATACAGCACGTCGCAGCGACTCCCCGGCGGCCGCGGGAATTGCTGGCTGCGGTCGACCATCCGGTGTGGGGGTCACACATTCATCGCAGCGACGACGGCGGGGCCCGATGGACCAGCCTCGATGCCACGCCGCAGCACCCGCCGGGCCGTCACGGTTCGGTGCTGCACGCCGTCTGGCACCTCGCGTGGTCGGCCGACGGCGACCGGTTGTACGCGGGCATCGACCCGGCGGGACTGTTCAGCAGCGATGATGGTGGCGCTAGCTGGCACGACGTGACGGCGCTCAACGAGCACTCGACGCGCGCCGCATGGGAACCCTCGCGCGGGCTGTTCGCGCTGCACTCGATCTGCGTCGACCGGCAGGACCCGGCGCGCCTCGTGGTCGCCGTGTCGGCCGGCGGCGTGTACCGCAGCGAGGATGCCGGCGCATCGTGGCGACCGGCCAACGCGGGCGTGCGCGCCGAGAACCTGCCGGAGCGATACCCGGTGGCCGGCCACAACGTGCACCGGGTGGTCATGCACCCGCTGGACGGACGCCGCCTGTACCGGCAGTGCTACAACGGCACCTACCGCAGCGACGATGGCGGTGCGACGTGGACGGAGATCACCGATGGGCTGCCGAGCGACTTCGGCTACGCGATCGCCTGCGACCCGTTCGATCCCGACACCGTGTGGCAGGTCCCCGAGTCCAGTTCACACCTGCGCACGACCGTCGACGGCAGGCTGCGCGTCTTTCGCAGCGACGACGCGGGTCGCCACTGGGCCTCGGTCTCGCACGGGCTGCCACAGCAACACGCGTACGTGACCGTGCTGCGCGATGCCATGGACGCCGACTCGCGAGCGAGGGGGCAGGTGGCGTTCGGCACCTCCTCCGGGCACGTCTTCCTGACTCGGGACGGGGGCGAAGACTGGGAACTCGTCGCGGATTTCCTGCCTCGGGTCTCGACCGTCCGCTTCGTCGTGGCGGAGGACTGAAGCCATGAGCGCCGGCGAGCGCCTGCTCGACCTGCTCGAAGCGCGCGAGGGGATCGTCTGCGCCGTGGGCGCGGGCGGCAAGAAGAGCCTGCTCAAGCACCTGGCGACCGCGCATCCGGGACGGGTCGCGATCACGGCCACCGTGTTCACCACCTACGTCCACGAACACCTCGGCTTTGCGGTCGTGATCGAGGCGGACGCGGACCTCCCGGCCGCCGTGACCCGGCTCGACCCGGCACGCAGCGTCGTCTATGCCTGCCCGGGCGACAAGGCCGGCCGTCGCGCCGGCGCGAGCCCCGCCACGATCGAGCGCATTCATCGCGAAGGCCGCTTCGTCGCCACCTACGTCAAGGCGGACGGCGCCCGCATGCGGCTGGTCAAGGCGCCGGCGGACGACGAACCCGCGTTGCCCGCGTGCGGCACGACCGTGGTGCCGATCCTGTCCGCGCTCGCGATCGGCGAGCCGCTGACCGCGCGCGTGGCCCACCGCGTCGAGCGCATCGAGCAGGTGGCCGGCCTGCGCGAGAACGAGACGATCGAGCCCGTGCATTTCGGGCGCCTGCTGGCGAGCCCGGACGGCCTGATGAAGGCCACGGAGGGACGGCGCGTCGTGCCGCTCATCAACATGGTCGACGACGCGACGCGCGAGGCGCAGGCGCGCGAGGCCGCCGAACACGCGCTCGGGCTGTGCCCGCGCATCGACCGGATCGTGCTGGCCTGCCTCGCGCGCGCCGACGCTCCCGTGATCGATGTCGTGCGGCGCTGATCCGCGGCCTACAATCCACCCATGATCGTCGTCAGGATTCCCGCGGCACTGCGCGGTTTCACGGCCGGCGCGCACGAGTTGCAGGTCGCGCCGGGCGGCACGGTCGCCGACGTGCTCGCGGAGTTGCGCGCGCGCCACCCGCAACTGGTACCGCGGCTGGTCGCACCCGACGGCACGCTGAGGCCGTTCGTGAACGTCTATGTCGACCGCGCCGACATCCGCAGCCTGCAGGGGCTCGCGACGCGTGTGCCGGCAGGCGCGGTCCTGAGCATCCTGCCCGCCGTCGCCGGCGGCTGAGCGAGAGTCACGGTGCGATGACCGTTCGCGAAGTCACGCCGGCCGAAGCGCGCGAACTCATGATCCGCGGCGCGGTCCTCGTCGACGTGCGCGACGCGCCGGAGTTGCTGGCCGGCATGGCCCAGGGCGCGGTGCACGTGCCGCGCTGCGATCTCGCGGCGCGTGTGCCGGAGCTCGCGCCGGACCGCGACCGCACGTTGCTGCTGATGTGTGCGAGCGGAGTGCGATCGCAACTGGCCGCAACGCAACTCGCAGCGCTCGGCTACGTCGACGTCCGCTCACTGGCGGGAGGATTCACACGCTGGCGGGGCGAAGGGCTGCCGACGACGTTGCCCCGGGTCGTGGGCGACCTCGATACGGAACGCTATGCGCGGCAGCTCGCGTTGCCCGAAGTGGGCGAGGCGGGGCAACGCAGGTTGCAGGACGCGCGAGTGCTGCTGATCGGCGCCGGCGGACTCGGTTCGCCGGCGGCGCTGTACCTCGCGGCGGCAGGGGTGGGACACCTGACGCTGCTCGACGACGATCGGGTCGAGCGCAGCAACCTGCAGCGGCAGGTGCTGCACCGCGACGCCGAGGTCGGCGCGCTGAAGATCCGTTCCGGCGCGACGACGTTGCGGGGGCTCAATCCGCGGGTCGAGGTGATCGGGCTCGAGGCGCGCCTGGCCTCGTCGAATGCGCGCGCGCTGCTCGACGGCCAGCAGGTCGTGCTCGACGGTTCCGACAATTTCGCCACGCGGTACGCCGCCAACGATGCCTGCGTCGCGCTCGGCATTCCCTGTGTCCACGGTTCGGTGTTCCGCTTCGAAGGGCAGGTGACCGTGCTCTGGCCGGCGCGGCCCGGTAGCGCCGGGCCGTGCTATCGCTGCCTGTATCCGGAGCCGCCGCCACCGGCACTCGCGCCGTCGTGCGCGGAGGCGGGCGTGCTCGGCATCGTGCCGGGGATCATCGGCTCGCTGCAGGCGGCGGAGGCGTTGAAGCTGCTGCTGGGCATCGGCGAACCGCTGGTCGGGCGCATGCTGCGCTACGACGCGCTGCAGGCCCGCTTCGAGGAGTTCGAGGTGCCGCGCGATCCGCGCTGTCCCGTCTGCGCGCGTTGACGCACCGGCAGCCGTGGCGTGCGGCAGTTCGCGCCTGCTTGCTAGACTCACGCGAGTTCCCACCGGGCCGACACCGTGCACAAGCTTCCCGAGCTGTTCGCCAACAACCGACGCTGGGCCGCGGACGTCGAGGCACGCCACCCCGGCTTCTTCGGCGAGCTCGCCGCGCAGCAGGCGCCGCGCTACCTCTGGATCGGTTGTTCGGACAGCCGCGTGCCCGCGAACGAGATCGTGGGGCTCGCGCCCGGTGAGCTGTTCGTGCACCGTAACGTCGCCAACCTCGTGCTGCACAACGACTTCAGCTGTCTCTCGGTGCTGCAGTACGCGATCGAGGTGCTGGAGGTCGAGCACGTGATGGTCGTCGGTCACTACGGGTGCGGCGGCGTAACGGCGGCGTGGCAGCAGCGGGTGCTCGGCCTGGTCGACAACTGGCTGCAGCCGATCCGCGACGTCGCGTACCTCTATCGCGACTCGATCATGCGGCTCCCGAGCGAGGAACAGCGCATCGACCGGCTCTGCGAACTCAACGTGCTGTTTCAGGCGCGTCGTGTCTGCCGTACGACCATCGTGCAGCAGGCGTGGGAGCGCGGCCATCGGCTCACCGTGCATGCCTGGGTCTATCGCCTGACCGACGGCCTGCTGCGCGACCTCGGTTTCTGCGCGACCGACCGCGAAACCGCGGAATCCGACTTCGCGCGCGTGGCGGGGTTGGGCACGATCGGCGCCGAGCCCGGGCGTTGACCGCCGGCGTCGCCTGCGCGGTCGCGCCCCTCCGATGACGCCGGCGCAGCGGCTCCGCAACATCCTCGGGGGCTCGGCCGGCAATTTCGTCGAGTGGTTCGACTGGTTCGCGTACTCCGCGTTCGCGATCTACTTCTCGCGGGCCTTCTTCCCCGAGGGGGACCAGACCGCGCAACTGCTGAACGCCGCGGCGATCTTCGCCGTAGGGTTCATCGCGCGACCCATCGGGGCGTGGCTGTTCGGCGCGTACGCGGACCGCGCCGGCCGGCGGGCGGCGCTGACCCTGTCGGTCGCGTTGATGTGCGCCGGCTCGCTGATGATCGCCGTGATCCCGACCGGCCATGGGCTGTACTCCGCAGGATTGCTGCTGCTCGCCCGTGTGCTGCAGGGGCTCTCGGTCGGCGGCGAGTACGGCGCGTCCGCGACGTACATCAGCGAGATGGCGGTGCGCCAGCAGCGCGGGTTCTGGTCGGGATTCCTCTACGTCACGCTGACCGGCGGCCAGCTCGCGGCCCTGCTGCTGCAGGTCGTGCTGCAGGGCGTGCTCACCGAACAGCAGCTCTACGACTGGGGCTGGCGCATTCCGTTCGCGGTCGGCGCGGTGCTGGCGATCGTCGTCTGGTGGATCCGTCGCGGCATCCACGAGACGCGCTCGTTCACGCACGCGTCCGGGCCGGCGCACGAACGGGGCCGCGCCTGGACGCTGTTCGCGCGATATCCGAAGGAGACGCTCACCGTGATGGCGCTCACTGCCGCGGGCGGGCTCGGCTTCTACACGTACACGGCGTACATGCAGAAACTGCTGGTGAACAGCGCCGGCTTCGCAAAGCCCGTCGCGTCGCAGGTCATGACGCTGCTGCTCGCGGTGTTCATGGTGCTGCCGCCGCTCGCAGGCTGGATCGCCGATCGCTTCGGCCACCGCCGGACCATGCTCGCATCGTTCGGCGGGCTCGCGCTGGTCAGTGTGCCCGTGCTCGGCGCGCTGACGACCGCGACGAACCCGTTCGTCGCCTTCGCGCTGGCGCTGGTGCCGCTGCTGTTGCTCTCCGGGTACTGCGGCCTCAGCGCGATCTTCAAGGCCGAGCTCTACCCGGCCCACGTGCGTGCGCTCGGCGTCGCGGTGCCTTACGCGCTCGCCCAGGCGATCTTCGGCGGCAACGCTGAGACGGCGGCCCTGTACCTCAAGAAGATCGGCCACGAGTCGGCGTACTTCTGGCTCGTGTCGGCCATGATGGTGATCGGGCTGCTCGCGACCCTGCGGCTGCGCGACACGCGCGAGCACAGCCTGATCCATCTCGAAATCGGGGAAGGCCCCGGTTGACGAATTCCTGACGGGGGTCCGCCCCCATTGCGGCAGCGGAGCGCGCGGACCGCCCGGCAAACGGTTGAGGGGCGAGCCAGGGCCCCGCAACGGCCCCGACTCCGCTACACTGCGCGCCCGGCACTCGCCCGGGCCCCTCCTCGTCGTTCATCGCTGCCCGGGCGCACATGCTGTCCACGACCAACCTTTCGATTCAGTTCGAAGCCAAGCCGCTGTTCGAGCACGTCTCCGTCAAGTTCGGCGACGGCAATCGCTATGGCCTCATCGGCGCCAACGGCTGCGGCAAGTCGACGTTGATGAAGATCCTCGCCGGCGAACTCGAGCCGAGTTCCGGCGACGTCGTGCTGCAGGCCGGCCTGCGTCTCGGCAGGCTGAACCAGGACCAGTTCGCCTACGAAGACCAGCGCGTCCTCGACGTCGTCATGCAGGGCCATGCCGAGATGTGGCAGGCGATGTGCGAGCGTGACCGCATCTACGCCGACCCGGAGGCCACCGACGACGACTACATGCGGGCGGCGGAACTCGAGGCCAGGGTCGCGGAGTACGAGGGGTACACGGCCGAGGCGCGGGCGGGCGCCATCCTGATCGACGCGGGCATCGACGAATCGAAGCACGAGCTGCCGATGCGCGAGATCCCGCCCGGGCTCAAGCTGCGCGTGTTGCTCGCACAGGCGCTGTTTTCACGCCCCGACGTGCTGCTGCTCGACGAGCCCACGAACAACCTCGACATCCATTCGATCGGGTGGCTCGAGAGCGTGATCAACGCCTACGACGCGACGATGATCATCATCAGCCACGACCGCCACTTCCTGAACCAGGTCTGCACGCACGTCGCCGACCTCGACTACCAGCAGCTCAAGATCTATCCGGGCAACTACGACGACTTCATGCTGGCCTCCGTGCAGGCCCGACAGCGGGTCGAGGCCGCCAACGCCAAGGCCAAGGCGCAGATCTCGGACCTGCAGGAATTCGTGCGGCGCTTCTCCGCCAACGCGTCGAAGGCGCGCCAGGCGACCTCACGCAAGCGCCAGCTCGAGAAGATCAAGCTCGAGGATGTCCGGCCGTCGTCGCGCCAGAACCCGTACATCCGGTTCGAGCAGGCGAAGAAGCTCTACCGCTCGGCCGTCACGGTCGAGGCGCTGTCGTTCCGTTACCCCGGAACGGACCGGGATGTGTTCACGAACCTCACGTTCACGATCGAGGCCGAGCAGCGCGTCGCGATCATCGGGCCGAACGGCATCGGCAAGACGACGCTGATGCGCTGCCTCGCCGGCGAGTTGACGCCCACCGCGGGTCGCATCACGTGGGTCGAGAACGCGCAGCCGGGCTACATGCCGCAGGATCCGCAGGCCGAGTTCGAAGCGAAGGTCGACCTCTTCACCTGGATGTCGACCTGGAGCGGCAAGGCGGACGACGAGCAGATCGTGCGGGCGACGCTCGGACGGCTGCTGTTTTCGGGCGACGAGACGAAGAAGTCCGTGAAGGTCCTGTCGGGCGGCGAAAAGGGTCGCATGATGTACGGCAAGCTGATGCTCACGCGCCCGAACGTGCTGCTGATGGACGAGCCGACGAACCACATGGACATGGAGACGATCGAGTCGCTGCAGATCGGGCTCGAGAAGTATCCCGGCACGCTCGTCTTCGTCTCGCACGACCGCGAGTTCGTCGGCGGCCTCGCGACGCGCATGCTCGAGTTGAAGCCCGACGGCAGCTTCGCGGACTTCACGGGCAGCTACGACGAGTACCTGGACAGCCAGCACGTCGACTACTAGGGACGACGACACCATGACGGCCCACTCGACTCCATCGGCCCCTGCGACCTTCGCGGACCTTGGCCTGAGCCCGGCGGTCCTCGAGGCCGTGAAGGAGGTCGGCTACGAGGCGCCCTCGCCGATCCAGGCCGCGACGATCCCGGTGCTGCTGGCCGGTCGCGACATGCTCGGCCAGGCGCAGACGGGCACCGGCAAGACGGCGGCGTTCGCGTTGCCGCTGCTGAGCCACATCGAGGTGCGCGGCGGGCCGCCCCAGGTCATCGTCCTGGTGCCGACGCGCGAACTCGCCATCCAGGTCGCCGAGGCGTTCCAGAAGTACGCGTCCCGGATCAAGGGATTTCACGTGCTGCCGATCTACGGCGGCCAGAGCTACACGCCCCAGCTCACGAGCCTGAAGCGCGGAACCCACGTGGTCGTCGGCACGCCGGGGCGTGTGATGGACCACATCAAGCGCGGGACGCTCGACCTCGGCGGAGTCGCGTGCCTGGTCCTGGACGAAGCCGACGAGATGCTGCAGATGGGGTTCGTCGACGACATCGAATGGATCCTCGAACAGACGCCGGCCACGCGACAGGTCGCGCTCTTCTCCGCGACGTTGCCGGGCCCGATCCGCCGGATCGCGCAGAAGCACCTGCGCGACCCCGTAGAGGTCACGATCTCGAGCAAGACCAGCACTGCGGCGAACATCCGCCAGCGCTACTGGATCGTCAGCGGGGTCCACAAGCTCGACGCGCTGACGCGGATTCTCGAGGCCGAGACGTTCGACGGCATGCTGATCTTCACGCGCACCAAGCAGTCCACCGCCGAGCTCGCCGAACGGCTGGAGGCCCGCGGCTTCGCGGTCGCGCCGTTGAACGGCGACATGCAGCAGAAGGAGCGGGAGCGCACCGTGTCCCGGCTGAAGGGCGGTCAACTCGACATCCTGGTGGCCACCGACGTCGCGGCGCGCGGCCTGGACGTCGAGCGCATCAGCCACGTCGTCAATTACGACGTGCCGTACGACACCGAGTCGTACGTCCATCGGATCGGACGCACGGGTCGCGCGGGTCGCAACGGCGAGGCGATCCTCTTCATCACTCCGCGCGAACGCAACATGCTGCGCTATATCGAGCGTGCGACGCGCTCGCCGCTCGAGCCGATGGAGCTGCCGACGGTCGCCGACGTCAACGAGCAGCGGGTCGCACGATTCCGGCAGCGCATCGTGGACGCCATGGCCGCCGGGGAGGCCGAGCCGTTCCGGAGCCTCATCGAGGAGATCGAACGCGAGCACGACGTCCCGGCGATCGACATCGCTGCCGCGCTCGCCAGCCTGCTGCAGGGCGGAAGCCCGCTCCTGCTCAAGGAAAAGCCGGCCGGCGACAGCGGCCGCCAGGGTTCCGACCGGGTGCGCATGGACGAGAAGAGCGAGCGACCGGGCCGACTGTCGAACGAGGAGACGGAGACGTACCGCATCGAGGTCGGCTACGTCCATGGCGTAAAGCCCGGCAATGTCGTGGGCGCCATTGCCAACGTCGCCGGGCTCGAAGGCCGGCACATCGGCCACGTCGACATTCGCGAGGACCACACCTTCGTCGGCCTGCCCGGGGGCATGCCGGAAGACGTCCTCGGGGAACTCGCGAAGACGCGGGTGGCCGGGCAGTTGCTGCGGATCAGCCGGGCGGCGCACGTTCCGCCGAAACCGCTGCGCAAGCCGCCGAAGCGCCCGCCGAAGCGCCCGCCGGAGCGGGCGTCCGGCAAGCGCGAACGGCAGGGTTAGCTGGGCGCCGCCATGCCCGAAACAGGGCGGCGGGCCGCGGTCGCCAGCGAAGCCGGCTGCAATCTGCACCGCCCGCCGCAGCGAACCCTGTAGAGTGACTGGCATGCACCACGCCCCTCTCAGGGTTCAGCGCCTCACACGCGAACTTGCGGAAGAACTGCTCCAGGCCTACGGACCGGAACAGGCCGCCCGGATGCTCGAGCAGGCCGCGGCGACGATACGCAAGGACGCAGACGCCAGGACGCTGCCTTCCGCACACTGGCTTCGGCTCAGTCGAGGGCTCGCACGCCGGGTCTGACGGCGATCCGCCTGCCGCGGACGGACGGGGTTTCAATGAAACCCATCACCCGGCCTGACGGCCGAGCTCTCCCGCGAGCGGGAGAGGCGAACAGAGTCAATCCTCGAGGAAGCTGCGCAGCTGTTCGCTGCGGCTCGGGTGCCGCAGCTTCCTGAGCGCCTTGGCCTCGATCTGCCGGATGCGCTCGCGCGTGACGTCGAACTGCTTGCCGACTTCCTCGAGCGTGTGGTCCGTCGTCATGTCGATCCCGAAGCGCATGCGCAGAACCTTGGCTTCGCGCGGCGTCAGCCCTGCGAGCACGGCGTGCGTCGTTTCGCGCAGCGATTCCGTAGTGGCCGAGTCGATCGGCGATTCCACCGAGGTGTCCTCGATGAAGTCGCCCAGGTGCGAATCCTCGTCGTCGCCGATCGGAGTCTCCATCGAGATGGGCTCCTTGGCGATCTTGAGGACCTTGCGCACCTTGTCCTCCGGCATCTCCATGCGCACGGCGAGTTCCTCGGGCGTCGGCTCGCGACCCATCTCCTGGAGCATCTGGCGCGAGATGCGGTTCAGCTTGTTGATCGTCTCGATCATGTGCACCGGGATGCGGATCGTGCGCGCCTGGTCCGCGATCGAGCGCGTGATCGCCTGGCGGATCCACCACGTCGCGTAGGTGGAGAACTTGTAGCCGCGGCGGTACTCGAACTTGTCGACGGCCTTCATCAGGCCGATGTTGCCTTCCTGGATCAGGTCGAGGAACTGCAGTCCGCGGTTGGTGTACTTCTTCGCGATCGAGATCACGAGGCGCAGGTTGGCCTCGACCATCTCCTTCTTCGCGCGGCGAGCCTGGGCCTCGCCGACGGCGATCTCGCGGTTGATCTCCTTGACCTCCGCGATGGAGAGCTTGGCGCGCTTCTCGATCTCGGCGAGCCTGAGCTGCTCGGCCTCGATCTCCTCGCGGAACTTCGCGAGCGCCGCCGAGTGCTTGCGCTTGGCGCGCACGTGCTTGTCGAGCCAGCCGAGGTTGGTCTCGTTGCGCGGGAACGTCTCGATGAAGTCCGAGCGCGGCATGCCCGCATCGCGGACGCAGCGCTGCATCACGGCCTTCTCGAGCGAGCGGATTTCGTTGAGGTGCTCGCGGATCTGGCCGATCAGCTGGTCGAACATCTTCGGCGAGAGCTTGAGTTCCATGAACTCGTCGGCCAGCTTCCGGCGCAGCTTGATCGTCTTCGGGTCCTTGGTGCCCTTTTCCTCGATCGCCTTGAGCACCTGCGCGTAGCACTTCGCGAGCGACGCGAAGCGGCGCGCGGCTTCCTCGGGATCCGGGCCGGTTTCGAGCGCCTCTTCCTCCTCCGCGCCCTCCTCGGATTCGTCGTCGCCCTCGGGCTCCGGCGCTTCCTTCGCCGCGAGCTTCGGGTTGATCGGCTCGGCGATCACGTCGGGCGCGTTCGGGTCGACGAAGCCCACGATGATGTCGATCAGGCGCCCCTGGCCGCCCTTGAGCGGCTCGTATGCCCTCAGGATCAGCTCGAACGTCGGCGGATACGACGACAGCGCGCGGCGCACGGAATCGAGGCCCTCCTCGATGCGTTTCGCGATCGCGATCTCGCCTTCGCGCGTGAGCAGCTCCACCGTGCCCATCTCACGCATGTACATCCGGACGGGGTCGGTCGTGCGGCCGAACTCGGCGTCGACCGTCGTCGCGAGCGCCTGCGCCGCTTCCTCCGCCGCTTCTTCGTCGGCGACGACCGGCTCGCGCATGAGCAGCGACTCGGCGTCCGGTGCCTTCTCGTACACCGGGATGCCCATGTCGTTGATCATCTGCACGATGTCTTCGATCTGCTCCGGGTCGACGATCTCGGACGGCAGGTGGTCGTTGACTTCGGCGTAGGTGAGGTAGCTCTGTTCCTTGCCGCGCGCGATCAGGAGCTTGAGCTGCGACTGACGGTCTTCCGGCGTGCTCGCCGGCAGCTTGATCTCGATCTTCTCGGCCTGGGCCTTGCCGGACTTCCTGCCCTTTTCCGCCACTGCGGGGACCGCCGGTGCCGCGGCGGGGGCGCCCTTCTCGACCGGCGCCTTAGGCGCTGCGGCATGGGGCTTCGCGCCCTTGGTCGGTGCCGGGACGTGAGCATTCTTCGTGGAAGCCGCCGCCACGGTCTTCGCAGGCGCGGCGTGCCTGGCCGCCGGCTTGGCGGCTGCGTGGGCCGTCTTCGCGGGTGCGTGGGCCGTTTTCGCGGGTGCGTGGGCCGTTTTCGACGGTGCCGCCGCCCTGGCCGCATCCTTGCGCAGGATCTTGACCGGCTTGACCGCCTTGCTCGTCCTGGCAGGTGTCTTCGCGGCGCCCTTGCTCGTAGCGTGGGCGCCGGGCTTCGACCGCGCCGACGCCGCCTTCCTGATCGGCGTGGGCCTGGGCCTGGCGACCTGGTTGGATTTGCGCGCGGGGAGCTTCTTGACCTGCTTGCGTGCCGTCGTCTTGCTCAAGATGGGGGCGCCTCAAGTGGGGTCTCAAAAAGAGCGGAATGGTACCACGCCGCCAATCCGGCGCGCCGCAAATTCACTGGGCGGTCGGGCTGCGACGACTGGCCGGACCCCGCGCGGCCAGCAGGCCCTGGAGTTCGTGCTTTTCGGCCTCGTCCAGGGCCGAATCCCGCGCCTTCGCCAGCAACTCGTCGAGTCGGCGGGCAGGGGATTCCTCGTTGATCAGACGGTGGAGCGCCGACCTGAGTTCCGCGGCAGCGCCCGCTTCGTCGGGGACCAGGCAGACGGCCACGGCCAGCTTCGCCAGGGAGGTGTACTCGGGGCGGTCGCGCCAACGCTCGAGCACGGCCGCCGTGCTGGCGGGGGGGTCCTCACGCAGCTGGGACAGCAGTTCGGTCAGCAGCGGAATGCCCGCCCGGCCGATGCCGGACACGGCGTCGATCTGCTGGGCGCTCACGACCCGCGCCGACGACGGGTAATGCACCAGCAGCGTGACGGCCTGGCGGACCAGGTTGCCGCGGCCGGCCGTCGCGGCGGTCGCAGCCCGCGCCAGACGGGCGCGGCGGTCATGGGGGCCCGGCTCGGCTCGACTGGCCGGTCCCATGCGGCCGGAGCCGCCGGCCGCAGACCCATCGTTGGCTTCGCTGCCGAGCAGCGCGCCGAGGCGGGGCGCCGCTATCCCGACGACCCCGGCCAGCTGGTTGATCAGCAACTCCCGGTACACGTCCGAGGGAATGCGCCGCACCAGCGGGCGCGCCAGCTCGACCAGCCGGGCACGGCCGTCGACGCTGTCGGTTTCGACGCGCGAGGCAAGTTCGCGGATCAGGTATGCCGAAAGCGGCTCGGCGTGCTCGAGCCGGGCCTCGAACGCCGCCTTGCCTTCCTCACGCACGAGGGTGTCGGGGTCGTGGCCCTCGGGCAGGAACAGGAACCGGACCTGCCGCCCCTGCTTGACCTCGCCCACGGCGTTCTCGAGCGCGCGCCACGCGGCCGCACGACCCGCGCGATCGCCGTCGAAGCAGAACACGACCTCGCCGACGAGCCGAAAGATGCGCTGCAGGTGCTCGGGCGTGGTGGAGGTGCCGAGCGTGGCGACGGCGTACGTGATGCCGGCCTGGTGCAGGCTCACGGCGTCCATGTAGCCCTCGACCACCAGCAGGCGCTGCAGGCTGCGCGTCGCCTGCCGCGCTTCGTAGAGCCCGTAGAGCTCGCGGCCCTTGTGGAAGAGCTCGGTCTCGGGCGAATTGAGGTACTTGGGCTCGCCCTGGTCGAGCACGCGACCGCCGAAGCCGATCGTCCGGCCGCGCGTGTCACGGATCGGGAACATGAGCCGGTCGCGGAAACGATCGTAATACCCGCCGTGACCGGCCCCGGCGCCCTGGGCGTCGGGCTGGCGTTCGATGACGAGGCCGGCTCGCAGCAGCACGTGGCGCTCGTCCTCGGTGGCGCCGTAGCGCTCGAGCAGGCCGTCCCACCTTGGCGCGGCATAGCCGATGCCGAACTTCTGCACGGCCTCGGCGTCGAGGCCGCGGCGCTTGACGTAGTCACGCGCGCGGGCATCGCCGCTCAGGCATTGCCGGAAGTAGAGCGCGGCGCGCTCCATGGCGACGTAGAGCTCATCGTGCGGGTTGGCCGGCCCCGCCGCTGCGCCGCCTTCGCGCGGCACTTCGAGCCCCGCTCGGGTCGCCAGCTCCTCGACCGCCTCGACGAAGCCGAGGTGGTCGTACTCCATCAGGAAGCCGAGCACGGTGCCGTGGGCGCCGCAGCCGAAGCAGTGGTAGAACTGCTTGTCGATGCTGACCCAGAACGACGGCGTCTTCTCGTCGTGGAACGGGCAGCAGGCCTTGTATTCGCGCCCGGCTTTCTTGAGCTGGACGCGGCTGCCGATCACCTCGACGATGTCGGTGCGGGCGACGAGCTCATCGATGAAGTGCTGCGGGATGCGGGCCACGGTCGCGTTCGGCGGGGGCGGATCGCGATAGTGGGGGCGCGGCGGGGCGGTCGCAAGGGCGACCCCACGGGCGCGGAGAGGTCTCCGGACTCAGCTGCTCAGGGCGGCCTTGATGCGGGCGCTCACCGCGCCCATGTCGGCCCGGCCCGCGGCCTTCGCCTTGACCACGCCCATGACCTTGCCCATGTCCTTGATCGAGGCCGCGCCGGTCGTGGCGATCGCCTCCCTGATCAGCGCGTCGACCTCGGCCTCCGACAGCTGCGCCGGCAGGTAGGCCTGCAGCAGGTCGATCTCCGACTTTTCCCTGGCCGCGAGGTCTGCGCGTCCGCCCAGCTCGAACTGCGCGATCGATTCCTTGCGCTGCTTGATCATCTTCTCGATCACGGCGAGCACCTGCGCGTCGTCTAGCGTGATGCGCTCGTCGACTTCGCGCTGCTTGATCGCCGCCTGCAGCATGCGGATCGTGCCGAGGCGCTCCTTCTCGGCGGCGCGCATGGCGGTCTTCATGTCCTCGGTGATGCGGTCCTTCAGGGTGCTCATGTGTGTTCGCTCGCGCTCGAGGGGTCGGTTGCAGGTGGCGGAAACGAAGAAGCGGCGCTCGATCCCTGGACGGAGACCGTGGCGCCGCTTCGCTCGGTGGGGCAGGACGCGGTGGCTGGAGGCGAACCGCGCCGGCTTCCCCGGCGTGAGCCGTTACGCTGCTAGAAGCTGCGCGCCCGCGGGGCGGACGAGTAGTCGCGCGTGCTGCGCTTCTGGTGGCGCTTCACGGCGGCGGCCTTCTTGCGCTTACGTTCCTGCGTCGGCTTCTCGTAGAATTCGCGACGGCGAAGTTCCGTCAGCACGCCCGCCTTCTCGCACGCGCGCTTGAAGCGGCGCAGGGCGGCATCGAAATACTCGTTCTCACGGATGCGAACGCTGGGCATCGAAACCTCGTCATCAATACGGCTGGCCGGCCGATCGGTGTTGCAGCCAGTCACCAAGGGTTGCTGGGCAGCCGGTCGGGGCCAGGGCACCGTCCGGCAAGGGACCGCGAATTCTAGAGATCGCGGCAGGGAATTGCAAAGTTGCGCGTGCTGGGAATCGAAACCTCCTGCGACGAAACCGCGGCCGCCGTCTTCGACGGCCGGCGGGGCCTGCTTGCGCACGAGCTGTACAGCCAGGTGGCACTGCACGCACGTTACGGCGGCGTCGTGCCCGAGCTCGCCTCGCGCGATCACCTGCGTAAGTTGTTGCCGCTGATCGAGAAATCGGTCGGGGCGAGCGGCGGCCGTGCAGCGCTCGACGGCATCGCCTACACCAGCGGGCCGGGGCTCGTCGGGGCACTCCTGGTCGGGGCCTCGGTTGCGCGAAGCCTGGCCTATGCCTGGGACCTGCCGTGCGTCGGCGTCCACCACATGGAGGGGCACCTGCTCGCACCCTTGCTCGAGGCCGACCCGCCTGCCTTTCCGTTCGTGGCGTTGCTCGTGTCGGGTGGACACACCCTGCTCGCGCAGGTGCAGGGCGTCGGCCGGTACGAGTTGCTGGGGAGCTCACTGGACGACGCCGCGGGCGAAGCCTTCGACAAGACTGCCAAGCTGCTCGGGCTCGGGTACCCGGGCGGCCCGCAGCTTGCGGCGCTGGCCGAGCAGGGGCGGCCAGACCGGTTCCGTTTCCCGCGCCCGCTGACCGAGCGACCCGGCCTCGATTTCAGCTTCAGCGGACTCAAGACCGCGGTCGTCGTCGCGCTGCGCAACCACCCGGGCGAACTCGACGCGCAGACGCGGGCCGACGCTGCCCGCGGCTTCGAGGAGGCCGTCGTCGATACGCTCGTGATCAAGTGCCAGCGCGCGCTGGAGGCCACGGGCGGTCGCACGCTCGTCGTCGCCGGGGGTGTCGGCGCGAACCGCCGCCTGCGCTCGCGCATGCTCGCCATGGGCGAGCGAGAAGGCGTGCGGGTCGTCTATCCTCGCGCCGAGTTCTGCACCGACAACGCGGCGATGATCGCGCTGCTCGGGGAACTGCGGCTCGCGGCCGGCGAGCGCGAGGATTGCGCGATCCGCGCGCGTGCGCGCTGGCCGATGACCGAGCTCGTGCCGCCGGCACCGGCCGCGAACAAATAGGCGACGAATCGACGCGGAACCGCTTACGATCCGGGCGGCGCGTCCGCGCGAACCAGGCGACATGAAAGACACGATCTTCCTGAGCGGTCTCACGGCCGAGTGCATCATCGGCATCTGGGACTGGGAGCGTAAGGTCAAGCAGAAGGTCGTGATCGACCTCGAGATGGCCGCGGACATCCGCCAGGCTGCGGCGAGCGACCGCATCGAGGACACGCTCGACTACAAGAAGGTGTCCAAGCGCTTGCAGCAGTTCGTCGAGCAGTCGCAGTTCCAGCTCGTCGAGACCCTGACCGACCGCATCGCCCAGATCGTGATCACGGAATTCCACGTGCCGGCCGTCAAGGTGCGTCTCAACAAACAGGGGGCGCTGCGCGGCTCGCGCGACGTCGGCATCATGATCGAGCGGTGCCGCGAGGATTACCCGCCCGGCCCGGCCGGCGCAGCCTGACCCGCGGCCATGACCGCCGTCCTGGTCGCGGCCGGCAGCAACGTCGCACCGATCGAGAACCTGCGGCGCGCGCTCGACGTGCTCGAACCTCACTTCGCGCCGCTGCAGGTCTCGCGGGCCTATGCGAACCCCGCCGTCGGCTTCGAGGGCGACGACTTCGTCAACCTCGTCGTCCGCTTCGATACGGAGCTGCCTGTGCACGAGGTGCTCCAGCGACTGCACGATGCCGAACGCGCGTGTGGTCGGCCGCGTGATGCACCCCGGTGGGCGCCGCGCTCGATGGACCTCGACATCCTGCTGTTCGGAGACGACGTCCGTAAGGAACCAGGCCTGACGCTGCCGCGGCCGGACCTGTTGCGGCGACCGTACATGCTGGGACCGGCGGCGGAGGTCGCGGCCGACACCCTGCATCCGACAGAACGTCGCACGCTCGGCGAACTGTGGCGCGAAATGCAGCAGCGCGCGCCTGCGCACGAGTTGCGACCCGTGGACCTCGGTTGGGTTCCGAACCTTTCCCGCCGGCGGGAGAGGTCGCCGCGCAGGGGCGGGTGATGCCCGCGGGACCTAAATCCCGCGTCCGCCGTCGATCGCGAGGACCTGCCCCGTGTCGTAAGGCGCTTCGGCGACGTAGAACCAGGCCGCACTCGCGATGTCGTCGGGCGATCCACTGCGGCCGAGGGCGGTCTTGCTCACGATCTCCTGGCGCAAGTCCTCGCCCATGCCGCGCTCGGGCCAGAGCACCGGCCCCGGCGCGATCGCGTTGACGCGAATTTCCGGGCCGAGTTCGCGCGCCAGCGATTTCGTCAGCATGATCAGTCCGGCCTTCGCGGCCGAGTACACCGCATGGGCACGCAGCGGTCGCTGGCCGTGAATGTCGGCCATGTTGAGGATCAGCCCGTGGGTGCGGCGCAGCTCGGCGGCCGCAGCCTGCGCGAGGAACAACGGCGCGCGCAGGTTCGTGCCGACGAGGTCATCGAACTGTGCGCCGGTGATCGACCCGACCGGCGTGGCATAGAAGCTCGACGCGTTGTTGACGAGCACGTCGAGCCGGCCGAATCGCTGCGTCACCGCTGCGACGAGACCGGCCAGGGCGTCCACGTCGAGCAGGTCGCAGGCGAATGCCGCCGCCGAGTCGGGCCGCAACGCGTTCAGTTGGCCGGTGAGCGCCTGCGCTTCGGCGGCCGACGAACGGTAATGCAATGCCACCGTCGCGCCGCCCGCGTGCAGCCTGCGGACGATCGCCGCGCCGAGTCGACGCGCGCCGCCCGTGACCAGCGCGACGCGTCCGGCGAGAGGCAATGCGGCGGCGGGCTCGGTGGTCGTCGTCGGGGCCATCTTCGTGCTGGTGCGTGCGTTCGTTCGATCGCTGCGTCGCGCGCTACACTCTGCGCCCGGTCGCGGACCGTCCCCGCGCCGAAGATACCTCAGCCGGTTCGGACTGTCCGCGCGGAAGGTGTCAGCCTCCGGCCCCCAGTATGCCCACGACATGACCCTTCCCCTCGACCTTCCCGCCCTGACCGCCGACGAGGCGGCACACGGCGCACGGCTCGAGCAGCGCGTGCGCGACACGATCGAGCGCGCCGGCGGCTGGATCGGCTTCGCCGAGTTCATGCGACTGGCGCTCTACGAGCCCGGTCTCGGCTACTACAGCGCCGGTGCCCGCAAGTTCGGGGCGGCGGGAGACTTCATTACGGCGCCCGAAGTCGCGCCCGTGTTCAGCCGCTGCATGGCCGTCCAGTGCGCCGAAGTGCTGCGTGAACTGGGCTCGCCTGCGGTCGTGCTCGAACTCGGCGCCGGTTCCGGCGCGATGGCCTGTGGCCTGCTGGCGGAACTGGAGCGACGCGACGCGTTGCCGCACGAGTACTGGATCCTCGACGTCAGCGCCGACCTCCGCGAGCGCCAGCGCGACGCGCTTGCCGCGGCGGTGCCGCACCTGCTCGCGCGCGTGCGCTGGCTCGACGCGCTGCCCGAGACGCCGTTCGACGGCGTCGTGGTGGCGAACGAAGTGCTCGATGCGCTCGTCGTCGAGCGTTTCGTCCTGCGCGGCGGGGAAGTGCACGCGCTCGGCGTCGGTGCGGATGCGGAAGGGCGCCTGCGGCTCGAGGAACGTGCCGCGGACCCCGCGCTCCGGCGGGCCGTGCGGCACGTCGAGGCCGACCTCGGGCGTGCGTGGCCGGAGGGATACGAGTCCGAGATCAACCCCGGCCTCGCGGGATGGCTGGAGTCGGTCGCCGCGCCACTCGCACGAGGTGTGCTGCTGTTCGTCGATTATGGCCTGCCGCGGCGCGAGTACTACTCGGCAGATCGCACGCGTGGCACGCTGCTGTGTCACTTCCGTCATCGCTTCCACGAGGATGCGCTCGCGCGCGTCGGCCTGCAGGACATCACCGCGTGGGTGGACTTCACGGCCGTCGCAGAAGTGGCGCCGGCGGCCGGGCTCGAGGTCGCCGGGTTCACGACGCAGGCGCATTTCCTGATCGGCTGCGGCCTCGAAGAGTTCGTCGCCAACGTCGCCGGGCTCGACCTGGTCGAGCGAGTCAACCTTTCCCGGCAGGCGATGGTGCTGACGCTGCCCGGCGAAATGGGCGAACGGTTCAAGGTGATCGCGCTCGCGAAAGCGTACGATGCGCCGCTGCGCGGATTCGAGGTGCGTGACCTGCGCCACCTGCTCTGACGGAGCGGGCTCAGCCGCTCCAGTCCACCGCACCGGTCCAGGCCGTCGCCAGCACGAGCAGGCCGAACGCGATCCGGTACCAGGCGAATGGTACGAACGTGTGAGTCGACACGTAGCGGATCAGCCAGCGGACGCAGACGAACGCCGACACGAACGAGAAGACCATTCCCACGACCCACATTCCCAGATCATCGAGGGCCAGCAGCGCCCGCTGGTCGTACAGCGAATACAGCGACGCCAGGCCGAGGGTCGGGATGGCCAGGTAGAACGTGAACTCGGTGGCGACCTGCCGCGACAGCCCGAACAGCAGCCCGCCGATGATCGTCGCGCCCGAGCGGCTGGTTCCCGGCACCAGTGCGAAGGCTTGCGCGATGCCGACCTTCAGGGCGTCCAGTGCCGTCATGTCGTCCACCGAGCGGACGCGCACGACGTGGTCACGCTTCTCGGCCCACAGGATCAGCAGCCCGCCGACGATGAAGGCCGCGGCGACCGTGGTCGCGTTGAAGAGGTAGCTCTTCAGCACAGTTCCGAACAGCAGGCCCAGGATCGCGAGCGGCAGGAACGCGATCGCGACGTTGAGCAGCAGGCGTCGCGCCTGCGGATCGCGGTGCAAGCCGGCCACCGTCGAAAAGATCCGGCGGCGGAATTCCCAGACGACGGCGAGAATCGCGCCGGACTGGATCACGATCTCGAAGAGCTTGCCGCGCTCGTCGTGGAAGTCGAGCAGCGTCGCGGCGAGGATCAGGTGCCCGGTGCTGGAGACGGGGAGGAACTCCGTCAGTCCCTCGACGATGCCCATGATCGCAGCCTTGAGCAGCAGTACCAGATCCACGATGCGTCCCGTGCGCGAGCGAAAGGCACGCATCGTAAACCATCGGGCCGGCCCGGCGGCTACTGGAGATGAGTCAGGCGCGCGGTATCGGCTCGCGGGCGGCGCGGATCGCGGCGACGCGCGCGCTGCGCAGACGCTGCGCGATGACCGGGCCGTGCTCACTCGCGAGCACCTCAGGGTCCAGCTTCACCGCGGCGGCGGCCTGGCGCCACGACCGGAGCAGGCGGCCCTGCTCGTAGGTGCGCCGGCGCAACTCCGGGCCGCGGCCGCGCGCGTCGGCCTCGCAGGCGAGCAGCAGTTTTTCAAAGCGCTCGGGCCGCCGGAACGCATCCGTGGCCTCGAGCAGTTCCAGCACCGTGGCGTCGCGCAGTTCGGCGGCGCGATGCACGCGCTGGTGTTCCTTCGACGCCAGCATCCCCAGGTCGCGGTGCTCGGTCGGCACCTTGAGTCGGTCGCAGAGCCCCGCAATCTGCTTCACGCCGGCGTGTTCGTGCCCGATGTGGCGCGGCCAGTCGGCCGGCGGCGTGACGCCCTTGCCGAGGTCGTGCACGAGCGCCGCGAATCGCACGACGGTGTCGCTCGACAACTCGCAGGCGACGTCGAGCACCTGCAGCGTGTGCACGCCCGAGTCGACCTCGGGGTGATACTTCTCCGGCTGCGGCACGCCGAAGAGGCGGTCGATCTCGGGAAACACCACGGCGAGCGCGCCGCACTCGCGCAGCGTCTCGAAGTAGACCGTCGGCCGCGCCTCGCCCAGCGCGCGTTCGGACTCGACCCACACGCGTTCCGCGACGAGGGCCTGCATTTCGCCCGAGCGCACGATCGCGCGCATCAGGTCCATGGTCTCGCCCGCGACGCGGAACCCGAGCGGCGCGAACCGCGCAGCGAAGCGCGCGACGCGCAGCACGCGCAACGGGTCCTCGACGAAGGCGGGCGAGACGTGGCGCAGCACTCGCGCCTCGAGGTCGCGCCGGCCGCCGTACGGGTCGACGATGGTGCCGTCTTCGGCCTGCGCCATCGCATTGACCGTGAGGTCGCGGCGGCCGAGGTCCTCCTCGAGCGTGACGTCGGGCGAAAAGCGCGTCGCGAACCCGTAGTAGCCCGCGCCGGTCTTGCGCTCCGTACGTGCCAGGGCGTACTGGTCCCCGGTCTCCGGGTGCAGGAAGACCGGGAAGTCCTTGCCCACCGGGCGAAAACCGCGCGCGATCAAGTCGTCGGGTGTCGCGCCGACGACGACGTGATCGTGCTCGGTGACCGGGCGACCGAGCAGTGCATCGCGCACCGCACCGCCCACGAGATAGACATCCATGGCTGGAATCGTAGCGGAAAGTACGTGGCCTCAACGGTTACCCTTCGGACCATGCTCCTGCGTGCCCTTGTCCTGACGCTGCTCTGCGCCCTCACCAGCGGCTGCTACGCAATCCAGGCCGCGAGCGGACAGTGGGAGGTGATGCGGCGCAGTCGCCCGATCGAGCAGGTGCTCGCAAACCCGGCGACGCCCGCTGCGACGCGTCGTGGCCTGGAACTCACCGTCGCCGCCCGCTCGTTCGCCGAGACCGAACTCGGCCTGCCGGACAGCCGCAGTTACCGGAAGTATGCCGACCTCGGCCGGCCGTACGTGGTCTGGAACGTGGTCGCGACGCCGGAGTTCTCGGTCGAGCCGCGTCGCTGGTGCTTCCCGGTCGCGGGCTGCGTCGCATACCGCGGTTACTTCGAGGAATCGGCCGCGCGCGCACAGGCGTTACGACTGTCGATCCGCGGCGACGACGTGAGCCTGGGCGGCGTGCCGACCTATTCGACGCTCGGCCACCTGCCCGACCCCGTGTTCGCCTCGATGCTCGGCTGGCGCGACACGCGGCTGGTCGGCACGATCTTCCACGAGCTCGCCCACGAGCAGCTCTACGTGCCCGACGACAGCGAGTTCAACGAGGCTTTTGCGAGCGTGGTCGAGGAGGAGGGCCTGCGGCGCTGGCTGGCGGCGCTTGGCCGCGCCGACGAGCTCGCACGATTCGCGACCGAGTCCCAGCGCGAGGCCGAATTCGCGCGGCTGCTGCGCGAGACGCGGCGGCGGCTCGAGCGGCTGTACGCCTCGGCGCTGCCGGACGAGCAGATGCGGGTCGAAAAGCAGCGCGAGTTCGGACGGCTCAAGTTTCTCTACGAGCAGGCGCGCGAGAAGTGGGGCTGGGGCGGCAGCTACGACGCGTTCTTCCGTCGCGCGGTCAACAATGCGCATTTGGCGGCGGTCGCCACGTACCGCGACTGCATGCCGGGATTGCGACACGAGCTCGAGCGGCTCGGCTCGATGCGGGCCTTCTACGAGCGAGCGAAGGCGCTGGCGAAGCTGCCTGCCCGCGAGCGGCGCGACGCCGTCTGCATGAATGGGGACACTCCGAATTTCGTGAGAAATGGGGACACTCCGAATTAGCCCGGAATTCGCCGCGGGACGCCCGGAAAGCGAGACGTCTCCCCGTGCCGTTGCGCGTTTTGCAGCCTCCGGGACGCTCCGAAACTAGGAGTGTCCCCATTTAAGGGAAAACTCGGAGTGTCCCTATTTCGGGCGCAGGTACTTGTCGATCGTGCCGCGCATCGGCGTGCGCTCGATGCCGAGCGCCCCGAGCCCGTCGTGCGCGCAGGTCGAATCGAGCGTGGCGGAGAGGAAGTTGTCGGTCGAAAATGGCTTGCCCGGCACGAAGTCCATCACCGCGGCCTGAACTCGCGACACGCCAGCCGGCAACGGGATGACGAGGCGCCTCAGGCCCAGGACACGCGCGGTCTCGCGCACGATCTCGCCGAGCGTCATCACGTCGGGCCCGCAGAGCTCGTAGGTCCGGCCCACGACGTCGCGCCGGTCGAGGCAGCCGACGAACGCATCCGCGACGTCGCCCACGTAGACCGGCGCGAATTTCGCCTCGGCGCAGGCGAGCGGCAGCACACCCGGCGTCAGTTTGAGGATGCCCGCGAAGTTGTTGATGAACGCGTCGCCGGGGCCGAACACGACCGACGGCTGGAAGATCACGTATTGCGGCCTGCCGTCCGCGCAGTGCTCGCGAATGTAATCCTCGGCCGCGCCCTTGGTCCTGAGGTAGTGGCTGGGCCCGCGCTTCGAGTCGGCCTTGAGGCCGCTCATGTGCAGGTAACGCTGCACCCCTGCCGCCTTGCAGGCGCGCACGACCTTCTGCGGCAACTCGGTGTGCACGCGACGGAACTCCGCACCGCTGCCGCGGCCGAGCGCCCGTTCGTTCAGGATGCCCACCAGGTTGATGACGACGTCGCAGCCCGCGAATTCGCGCACGAGCGTGGCTTCGTCGTGCACGTTCGCGCGCACGAGGCGCATCGACGGCAGCACCGTCAGCTCGCGGTGCTGTGCCGGGTTGCGCGTGAGGACCTTGACCTCGTGACCCAGCGCGCCGAGCCGCGCGACGACCTCGCGGCCGATGAAACCGCTGCCGCCGAGCACGCAGACCTTGTGAGCAGCCATGTTCGTTCGCCTGCTCGCGATGCGGCGCGCCCGGCGGG
>DASSJN010000062.1:0-17429 GCA_035691185.1 Steroidobacteraceae bacterium | reverse complement strand
CGACCCGGCCACGACGATCCCGCGCTCGACCATGGCAGGCACTCTGCTGACCGCCGCGATCTACATCGCGGTCTCCTCGATTGCCTTGCTGCTGCTGCAACAGGAGCGGCTCGCGCAGTCCTCGGCGCCGTTCTCGGACGTGCTCGACGATTTCGGCGGCTCCGGGCACAGCCGGCTGCTCGCGGTGTTCGTGGTCGTGAGCGGGCTCGGCGCGCTGAACGGCTGGACACTGCTGGTCGGGGAACTCACGGCCTCACTCGGCCGCCACGGGTTCCTGCCGACCGTGTCACGGCGCGTGAACGCGCGCGGAGCCCCGGTCGTGGGGCTCCTGCTGACCGGCGTCCTGGCGACGGCCATGGTGCTGATGAACTACAGCAAGTCGCTGGTGGAGGGCTTCACGTTCCTGACGCAGGTCGTCACGGCGGCGAACCTGCCGCTGTACCTGCTCTGCGCGATCGCGCTCGTGGTGCTCGCACGCGGGGGCACGCGTCGCCTGCCGCGGACCGTGCTGGTGCCGGGCGTGCTCGGCACCGCGTACTCGATCTTTGCGTTCGTCGGGCTCGGCCACGAACCGTTCCTGTGGTCGCTGGCGCTGGGCGCGGCCGGATTGCCCGTCTACTGGATGCTGCGCGGCCGTCGCGCGGACGCTGCGATGACGCCCGCGGCCGAAGGGAGGGAACCCTGATGCATTGCATTCGCCTGCTCGCGTTCGCCATGGCGTGCGCGCTGCTCTCCGCATGCGCGGGACGTGCCGAGACGGTCGCAGCGGTCGATGCGGGCACCGTGGCGGCGGCGCGGGAATACGACGCGGACGGACGACTGCCGCTCACACGGATACTCGAGCGCTTCGACGCGCTGCACGCGCGGCATGGCTGGACCGTCGAGCCGGTGTACGCCTATCCCGACTCCCCGGACCTGCAGATCAAGGCCTGGCGTACGTCCGCGAAGGGAGAGGCGTTGTGGGTGCTGTCGGGCATCCACGGCGAGGAACCTGCCGGCCCCAACGCGATTGCGCGGAACCTCGACGCGCTGGTCGATTTCGCGCGGACGGGCGTGCCCGTGGTCGTGCTGCCGCTCTGCAATCCGCGCGCCTACCGCCACAACTGGCGCTACCCGAACACGCCCGAGCGCGACTGGCGCAAGGGCGGCGGCTATAGCGTTGGCGACGCCGAGTACCTGCTGCCCGACCTCGAGGCGGGCAACGCGCCGCGTGCACCGCAGGTCTCAGGGCCGGAGACGCTCGCGCTGACGCAATACGTGCTGCGACTCGCAGGGGACTATCCGCCGAAGCTCGTGCTCGACCTGCACGAGGACGAACTGTCCACCGAAGGCGGCTACATCTATTCGCAGGGCCGGCAGGCGGACGGCAATCCAGTCGGCGCTGAAATCGTGCGTCTGCTGCAGGCGGCCGGCATTCCGCTGCGACGGTCGGGCCAGACGCGTTTCGGCGAGACGATCGTCGACGGCGTGATCAGCCGCGACGACAAGGGCGGTCCGATCCGCGACGGGTCGATCGATGAACTGCTGGCGGCCACGGAGGTGTTCGTCGACGGACGCAAGATCCGTGGACCCTCGGCGCGGACGGTGATCGTAGTCGAGACCCCCGCGTTTGCGGGTGCTCGGCTCGACCAGCGCGTCGAGGCACAGGGATCGGTCGTGCGCAACGCCACCAGGCTCTGGAGTCTCGCCGCCGGCGTGCCCTGAGAAGGCAGGGGCGTAGAATCTGGCGATCACGACCAGGCCAGCAGTGCTGCTCTGGAGCGCTTGGCTGGCGGGAGGTCCTGCCATGGCGATGAACATCACGTCTCCCGCGTTCCAGCACGGCGCCGCGATCCCCGCACGCCACACCTGCGAAGGCGCTGACGTCTCGCCGCCGCTGCAATGGGGCGGCCTGCCGTCGGGCACGCGCTCGCTCGTACTGATCGTCGACGACCCGGACGCGCCTGACCCGCGCGCACCGAAACGGACGTGGGTTCACTGGGTGCTCGCGAACCTGCCGCCGGACGCCGACGGCCTGGAGGAGCACGTCGATACGCTGCCGCCGGGCACGATCGAAGGCCTCAACGACTGGAAGCGCACAGGGTACGGCGGACCGTGTCCGCCGATCGGCCGCCACCGGTATTTCCACAAGCTCTACGCGCTGGACACGGTGTTGTCCGGGCTCGAGCATCCGAGCAAGGCGCAACTCGAGGCCGCGATGCAAGGCCACGTGCTCGCCCACGCCGAGCTGGTGGGCACCTACGAGAAGAAACGCCAATAGCGCCGGCAGCCCGAAGGCTGCCGACGCTCGTGCGGATCATGCGCGGCGTCGAGTGCGATCAGCCGCCCGGCGGAGGCGGCGCGGGTTCCGTGCCAGGCGTCGTCGCATCCGGCGTGGTCGTGGTC
Source organism: Steroidobacteraceae bacterium (assembly GCA_035691185.1). Lineage (GTDB taxonomy): Bacteria > Pseudomonadota > Gammaproteobacteria > Steroidobacterales > Steroidobacteraceae > RPQJ01. The sequence goes on along the minus strand of DASSJN010000062.1, from coordinate 15,044 downwards.
GTATCCGGTGTCGTCGTTGCATCCGGCGGGGGCGGGGGCATCGTGGCGTCGGGGGTCGTGCCCGTCGTACCCGTGCCGGTGGTGTCGCCGTAACCGGTGGTTCCGGTCGTGTCGGCGCCGGTCGTGTCCGTGGCCGTCGAATCGGTCGTGGCGGGCGTCTCCTCGGGTTCCTCCCGATTACAGCCCGCCGCGCCGAGCGTCAGGCCCAGCACGCCGGCCGCGATGATCAGTCTCTTCCTCTCCATGAGCGCTACTCCGTTGACGGTCGTCGTCCGACCGTTGTTGCGTCGCGAACGATCCTCCGGTCGCCACGGCGAATCTTCCAGACAAGCTAGCCAAAACCCCGCGGACCAATCCTACGTTCAGGGCGAGGCGGACCTTACTTGCGCGAAGACTGTGCCCGGGCCACCCACGGGCCGCGGCTCGCTGCGCCGGCGTAGGGCGAAACAGGCAGACGGCTGTGTTCGGTGCCGGACAGAGATCGGCGCCCGGATTGCGCATAGTGGCGCCACGCTGGGCCAGACGGGTCCCATCACTGCAAGGGGTGAAACATGATTGATTACGAACGAGAAACAGCCAGGCGCGTCGGTTGGCGCAGGGCTTCGTCAGTTGCTGCGCTTGCCGGCGCAGCGCTGCTTGCGGGCTGCGCCTCGACGCCGCCCGCGCCCACCGCACAGATGGAAGCGGCCAGGCAGGCGATCGACGATGCCGAGCGCGCACAGGCCGCGCAGCACGCGGCGCCTGAGCTCGGCCAGGCGCGCTCGAAGCTCGCCGCTGCGGAGACGGCGGTGCAGAACGAAGACATGGACGAGGCGGCGCGGCTCGCGGAGGAAGCGCGTCTCGACGCCGAACTGGCAGACGCTCGCACCGCGGCCGCGAAGGCGCAGGCGGCCAACGACGAGATTCGTCGCGCCAACAGCGCGGTGCTGGACGAGATGGAACGCACCCCGACGGGAGGGACGCCGTGATGATGAAACTCACTGACAGATCGTGGACGTCGCTGCAGCGCCTGGCTGCGGTCGGCATCGTCTCGGGCCTGCTCGCGGCGTGCGCACCGACGCCCGTCGTGCCGGAAGGCGCCGTGCAGGCGCGGGCCGACCTGACGCGACTCCAGTCGGACGCGAAGCTCGCACCGCTCGCGCCGGAGGCCCTGCGCGAAGCGGAAGCTGCGGTCCAACTGGCCGAGCAGACGGACGCGAAACCGGAGATCGGCGCCCACCGCGTCTACGTCGCGCAGCGCAAGGTCGACATTGCGGAGGCCCTGGCCGCGGCACGGTTCGCGGAGCAGGAGCGCACGGCCCTCGCCGCGGAAGTCGACCGGGCGCGGCTCGAGGCCCGTGAGCGCGAGGCGGCCGCGGCCCGGAGCGACGCCCAGACCGCGCGCATGGAAGCTGACACCGCGCGCATGGAAGCGACGGTGGCCCAGCAGCAGACCGCGGAATTGCAGCGCGAGATCGATGCGATGAACGCGCGCCCGACCGACCGCGGCCTCGTGTTGACGCTGGGCGACGTGCTGTTCGCGACCGGCAGGGCCGACCTCAAGACCGGCGCGATCACCGACCTCGACCAGCTTGCGCGTTTCCTCGCCAAGTATCCGGACCGGACGGTCACGATCGAGGGCCATACCGACAGCGTCGGCGGCGAGGACTACAACGTCGGCCTGTCGCACCGTCGTGCGGAGTCCGTGCGCTCGTACCTGTTGCGGCAGGGCATCGACGCCTCGCGCATCACGACGCAGGGGATGGGCGAGAGTGTGCCGGTGGCGTCGAACGACACGGCGGGCGGGCGCCAGCAGAATCGCCGCGTCGAGATCATCGTCAGCAATCCGCCGGCCGCGGCGATGTGACGGTGACGACGACGTCCCGCTGGACCGCCACGCAAGCAGTGGCCTGAGCCGGCGAGACCGGTTCCAGGCCGCTTGGTGTATCGTGGCCGCTCCAGTTCAGGCTTGAGCCCGCCGCGATGAAGCTCCCGGTCTCGTTCATCCAGTTGCCGCTCTCGTTCGACGCGACGCGTCTCGCCGCCGAGGTTGCGACGGTCGATCCGGCGTGCTGGCGGCCGCACCCGCAGGGGTTCGCCGGCAACGACGCGCTGCCCCTGCTCTCGCTGGACGGCGACCCGACGAACGAGCGTGTGGACGGCCGGATGGCGCCGACGCCGCATCTGCTGCAGATGCCGTACCTGCGGCAAGTGCTCGCCTCGCTCGACACCGTGCTCGGCCGTTGCCGGCTGATGCGCCTCTCCGGTCATGCCGAGGTCAACTCGCACATCGACATGGACTACTACTGGCGCGAGCGGGTCCGCGTGCACGTGCCGATCGTCACGCAGCCGACGGTGCGCTTCTACTGCGGCAGCGACGAGACGCACATGGGCGTCGGGGAGTGCTGGATCTTCGACGCCTGGCGCAGGCACCGCGTCGTGAACGACGCCGTCGAGAGCCGCATTCACCTCGTCGCCGACACGGTCGGCACCCAGTCGTTCTGGGACCTGGTGGCCGCGGGCCGGTCCCACGACCGCATCGACCCGAACTGGCGTGCGCGCCGCGTCGAGTTCGACCCGCATCAGGACCCGACGCTCGTCATGGAAGCGGTCAACATTCCGACGGTCATGAGCCCGTGGGAGATGCGCGCGCACCTGGCCGCGCTGTTCGCCGAAGCCGAGCCGTCACCACAGCTGCAGCGCCTCGGGCAGGCCACGAACCGCTTCGTCACGGCCTGGCGCGCCCTCTGGGCGGTCCACGGCGAGAGTGACGCGGGCGAGCCTGAATATCGCGACGCAATCGACCGCTATCACGCCCAACTCGTCCAGCTGGGGACCGGTGTAGTGATCAAGAACGGTGCGCCGCTGATCAAGACCATCGAATCGGGCGTCCTGAAGCCCGCGATCGCCAGCACGCAGTCGAAGGGTGATCCCGAGACACGTGAAACGGAGGATGCGCCGGCCAGTGCGACCGAAGCGGCCGTCCCGAGTGTGCACCGACAGCCCTTGCCGAAGCGGTCGTCGGCGGGCCGTGATGCGCAGTTCGACCGTCCCATCGTGATCGTGTGCCCGCCGCGCAGTGGCTCGACTCTGCTGTTCGAGACGCTCGCGCAGGCGCCGGGCGTCTTCACGGTGGGCGGCGAAAGCCACCGGTTGATCGAGGGCGTTCCCGCGCTGCGACCGGAGGCGCACGGCTTCGAGTCGAACCGCCTCACCGCCGCCGACGCCACCCCGGCCAGCATGGGCGAGGTGCGCGGACGTTTCCTGGCTGCCGTGATGGACCGCGAAGGCCGCCGGCCGACGCAGCTTCCGCTGCGCCTGCTCGAAAAGACGCCGAAGAATTCGCTGCGCGTGCCTTTCCTGGCTCGAGCGTTTCCCGAGGCGCGCTTCGTGTTCCTTTACCGCGATCCGCGCGAGGTCATGAGCAGCATGATCGAGGCCTGGCAGTCCGGCCGGTTTCGCACGTACCCGCAGCTGCCGGGGTGGTCGGGCCTGCAGTGGTCTCTCGTGCTCGTGCCCGGCTGGCGCGAGTTGATCGGCAAGCCGTTGCACGAGATCGTCGCGCACCAATGGGCTGCGACGACCAGGGTACTGCTCGACGACCTCGCCGCGTTGCCGGCCGAACGGCGCCTGCTGACACGCTACGACACCTTCCTGGCGGACCCGCAGGCCGAGGTGCGACGTCTATGCGGCGAGCTCGCGCTCGACTGGGACGTGACGCTCGCGGGCGACCTCCCGTTGTCGCGCTTCACGGTCAGCACGCCGGCGCAGGACAAGTGGCGTCGGCACGAGCGTGAGATCGAAAGCGTGTTGCCGGCGCTCCAGCCGCTGCTCGAACGCTCGGCGAAGTTTGCCGCGCACTGATCGACGACGGGGCTGCCTCCCGTCAGGGCGTCGGATTGGCCGGCTTGTGCCCGGCCCAGATCTGGGCCGCGCTGATGCGCTCCAGCAGCTTGGTGCGCACCGAGTCGCCCGTCTGCGTGACGGGACCGATCATGACCGGGTCGATCCAGGTCGTGGCCTCGTCGAGGCAGGCACAGAGCTCCTTGATGCAATCGCTGCGTACACGGACGGCCTCGCGCAGTTTCGCGATCTCCTGCATCTGCGACGCGATCGTCTCGTTGGCGGAATCGAGTTCCGCCGAAAGCCTGGACTTTTCCTTCAGTGCTTCGAACACACGGCTTCTCCTAGAGCGTGACCCGGCTGCTGCGATGAATACCCAATCGCGGTCCGGTGGTACATCAGACATCGCGCGGGGCCCGGTTTGCGTTGGACGACAGCCCGCTTCCCTACCCGGTTGCCAGAATTTGACCGACGCGCGGTCTCCGCGGACGGCCCGGCAAACCCGAGCCAACCGATCGATGCGTGCCCGCGCGCGTCAGCGGCTGCTCTTGCGGCGCGGGCTGCTGCTCTTCTTCCTGCTGCTGCTCTTCCTGTTCCTCGGCGGCGGCGCCTTGCCGCCTTCCTTGCGCGCCTCGGACAAGCCGATCGCGATCGCCTGCTTGCGGCTCTTCACGGTCTTGCCGGAGCCGCTCTTCAACGTGCCGCGCTTGCGCTCGCGCATCGCGCGCGCAACCTTCTGCCTGGCTTTCGCACCGTACCGACTGGCCATGCGACGGTCCCTCGCGGTTCGCGTGAGGCGACCTTCGCACGGCCGGGTGGTCGTCGCTGTCGGCCACCCGGAAGTCGACGGCCTGTCCAGTGCGCACGGCTCTATCGGACCAGCGCAGACGCTGCGGCGGGCGCGTCGAACCATCCCGGCCGTCGAAGCTCTAACCGGGGCATGAGCGAGTCGCCTGACCGACGAGCCCCCGACGTGCGCAAGGGCCAGGGCGACGTCAAGCTCAGCCGCGAAGAGTTCGGTCGGCGCCTGCGGGAGCGTTTCTACGATCCTGCGTTCGAGCCGGCGGACGTCGAGCTCGAACGCATCGTCGACATCGCCTGGCGCAACTACGACGAGTACCACAAGAGCCCGCGGACCCGCCGCGCAGGCGAGGAATTCGCCGATGCCGATTTCGAGCTGCCGGTCGAGTGGCTTGCCGCGCGGGCAGCCATCGTCGAGGCGCAGGCCCGGCACGACGACCCCGCGCGCGCTGCGAGAATCCTGCTGGTCTGCGGCGCCGCCCGGCACGACCAGACCTGTCCCGGCGAGATGTCGAAGTCGTTTCGCCTGGCCACGTGCGCCCGCCGCGAGATCGAGCGGCTGGCCGGCGTCGAATGCGACTTCCTGGACCTCAGCATGCTCACGGCGCAATACGGGCGCCAGATCCTGCCGTGCAAGGCGTGCGTGTCCACCGCGATGCCGCTCTGTCACTGGCCGTGCTCGTGCTACCCCAACCACGCGATGGGCCAGGTCGACGACTGGATGAACGAGTTGTACCCGCGCTGGGTAGCGGCGCACGGCATCATGATCGTCACGCCGGTGTACTGGTACCAGGCGCCGAGCGTGCTGAAGCTGATGATCGACCGGCTCGTCTGCGCGGACGGCGGCAACCCTGACCCGACGACTACGCACGGCAAGGACCCTGCGCGCGCGAAGGCGCTCGAACTGGCAGGATGGCATTACCCGCGGCACCTGGCCGGACGTCAGTTCGCCGTCGTCGTGCACGGCGACGCCGAGGGCGCCGACCTCCTGCGACGCTCGCTCACGGGGTGGCTGCAGGACATGCACCTCGTGCAGGCGCACCCCGTCGCGACGATCGACCGCTACATCGGTTACTACGAGCCGTATGCCACGAGCCACGACGCGCTCGACCGCGACCGTGCGGTCTTCGAAGAGGTGAGTCAGGCGGCGCGCACGCTCGTCGCGGCCGTCGGGCTCGCACGCTCCGGCCAGCTCGTGCAGGTCGAGCCGGACGGCGTGGAAGCGCGTCCCAAGTAGCGGCGCCGGCCCAGGGCCTGCGCTAGCTGCGCAGCAGGCGGTCGATCTCGGCGAAGAAACTGCGGCGACCGCTCGTCAGGCCGAGTGCGCGCCAGGTGGGCGCCAGCCGCACGACGCGATCCTTGAACGCGTCCTCGTAATACTCGCGATCGAGATAGCCCTGCTGGAACTGGTAATGCATGTTGTCCCAGTGCGTCTGCTGGGCGATCTGCCACATGCGGAAACGTCGCAGCTCGGCCTCCGTCAACGTGTCGAGCGCCGCGACGTCCTCGGGGTAGCCCTTTTCCGTGAGCTTGATGATGATCGGGCCGATGTGGTCCGAGTCGGCCGCCTGCACCAGCATCGCCTGCAATGCGTCCGAGCGCATCTGGTAGGTCTGGGCGAGCGCGAGACGCCGGCCCTCCTCCATCGCGTGCGTGTTCTGCTTGATCTGCTTGGCGAGGTAGATCAACGTGACGACGACCGCCACGGCTCCGACCAGTTCGCCGATCGAACCCCAGTCCTGCAGGGTCATTGGTCACCTCCCTTCATGGCACCGTTGCCGGCGCAACGATAGCGTGATTTCCGGCGGGCTTCGCCGCTCGGCGCAATTGTGCGGCAGGTCACGATTCCCGGCCTGTTTATCCGACGCTGGTCACAGTTGCCCGACGCCCGGTGAGGCTTCATTGGCCCTGGCAGAAGACCGGTCGCGCGGCGAGCGCGCCCGGAAGAACGAGTCATGGGGGGCGGATGAGCGACGGCACGACGCAGCGCGAGCCTTTCAGTTCCGGCTGGACGGGCGCCGTCGCCATTGCCCTCTTCGCCTACGTCGCGCTCGCCATCGCGCTGATCCTCGTCGACGAGGAGGCCGGGCCGGCCCTCGACGTCTTCAACCTCTACTCCGATTCCGTCGCGAGCCTGGTCGTGGCCGCGCTCGCAGCTGCCGCCGCGCGCGGCTCGCGGGATCCCGCGGCGCGCCACACGTGGCGGCTGCTGACCGCGGCGCTGGCGTTCTACGGCGCCGGCAACCTGCTGCACTCGACCTACTGGTTGTTCGGCGTCGACCCGTTCCCCTCGGTGGGGGACGTCTTCTTCCTCGCGTTCTATCCGCTCGTCTTCGCGGCACTGCTCGCCGTCATCCGTGCGGCGGCCCTGCGTGTGCAGTGGCTCCGGCTCGGGCTGGACGCGACGATCCTGATGCTGGGATTCGGCGCATTCTTCTGGTTCTGCGTGATCGAGCCGACGACCGCCGCACAGCCCGAACAGGACGTGCTCAGGTACGTCCTCGCCCAGGCCTACATCGCGCTCAACTGCATCACGCTGCTCGCCTGCGGGGTGCTGCTGATGCACTCAGGCGCCGCGCCGATCCGGCACCGGACGGTCGTGCTCCTGACGCTCGGTTTCTCGTGCATGTCCTTCGCCGACATCATCTGGGCGATGTCCAAGGTCGAAGGCAGCTACCTTCCCGGGGGCATTTCGGACGCCCTCTATCTCTCGTGCTACGTCTGGCTCGCGGCGGCAGCACGCGAACAGCTGCGGGGGGAACCGGCCTCGCGACGGCCGCCGAGCGCCTTCGGCACCGCGGTCGCGCGGGGCATGCCGTACATCGCAATGATGATCTCGTTTTCGGTGCTCGTGTACGTCGAGAGCAGCACCGCCTCCAGTCCGGTCAACACGATGACCGTCATCATCTTCGTGCTGACGTCGCTCGTCATGGTGCGACAGGGCGTCATTTCGCGCGACGACGCCATCCTCCGCGAGCAGCGCGCCGCGGGCCTCGTCGAGGCGCGTTACGCGTCGCTGATCCGGAACGCCGCCGACGTCATCATGATCGCGGACGCCGACGGCCAGCTGCGTTTCGCGTCCCCGGCGGCGGAGCGGACGCTCGGCATTCACCCCGACGATCTCGTCGGGCGCCACCTGCCCGACCTCTGGACGGATGGCAACCGCGACCGTATGGCCACGTTCGTCGCGGACGTCGCTGCGGCGCCGCGGGGCCGGGTCGAGGGGCCGGTGGAAATCAACGTCGAGCATGGCGACCGACGCGGCACGCTCGAGTGTGTGGGCACCAACCTCGTCGACGACCCGGCGATCGCGGGCCTCGCGCTCAACCTGCGCGACGTGAGCGAGCGCAAGGCGCTCGAGGAACAGCTGCGCAAGCTCGCGTTCCACGACCCGCTCACGCTGCTCGCGAACCGGAGCCTGTTCTGGAACCGGGTCGAGCACGCGCTGTCGCTCGCGCATCGGTCCCGGCAGCACGTCGCGGTGATGTTCCTCGACCTGGACGACTTCAAGCACGTCAACGATTCGCTCGGGCACGATGCCGGGGACCGCCTGCTGCAGGCGGCGGCGCAACGCCTGGTCAAGTCGACGCGGCCGTCCGACACCGTGGCGCGCCTCGGCGGCGACGAGTTCGCGATCCTGCTCGAAGGCATCCGCGACGAGGGCGACGTCGAGCGGATCACCGGTCCGATCACGGCCTCGTTCAACCGCCCACTGCGGCTCGACGGCCGCGAGACCGAGATGACGGCGAGCATCGGCGTCGCGTGCTCGCGGCCGGGCGACGACGCGGAGCAGCTGCTGCGCAATGCCGACATCGCCATGTACAACGCCAAGGCGGCCGGCAAGGCACGCTTCGTGCTGTTCCAGTCGCACATGCAGGAACAGCTGCACGACCGCCTGCGGCTGGAGCAGGACATCGACCTCGCGCTCGCGCGAGGCGAGTTCTTCGTCGAGTACCAGCCGGTCGTCGACCTGACGAGCCGCGAACTGCTCGGCGTCGAGGCACTCGTCCGCTGGCGTCACCCGCAGCGCGGCGTCGTCATGCCCGGCGAGTTCATCCACGTGGCGGAGGAGTCGGGCCGGATCATCGAACTGGGGCGCCAGGTGCTCGTCGGCGCCTGCAGCCAGGTGCGCGCATGGAGCGACTCCCTCGCCCACGGCCAGGGACTGCGCGTGGCGATCAACGTCTCCGGACGGCACCTGCAGCACGGCGACCTGGTGTCCGACGTCCGCCACGCGCTCGAGGTCTCGGGCCTCGAGCCCGGCAACCTCGTGATCGAGCTGACGGAGAGCACGATCATGCAGAACACCGACGTCAACCTCGACCGCTTTCGCGAACTGAAGGCGCTCGGCGTGAGGCTCGCGATCGACGACTTCGGCGTGGGCTATTCGTCGCTCTCGTACCTGCACCGCTTCCCGATCGACATCCTCAAGATCGATCGCGCGTTCGTGAGCCGGATGACCGAGCAGGACGGCGGCCCGGAACTCGCACGCGCCGTGGTCATGCTCGGCACGACGCTCGGCCTCGAAACGGTGGCCGAGGGCATCGAGAACGAGGACCAGGTGCAGAGCCTGCTCGGCCTCGGCTGCGTGGCGGGCCAGGGCTTCCTGTTCGCGAATGCCTGCTCGCTCGAGCAGGTGGCCGACACTTCCTACATGGCGCGCCGCGTCCGGCTGCGCGCGGAGCACCCACCGATCGACCTGACCGCCACTGGTCGCTTCAGGGCGGCGAAACTGTGGCCGCGGTCGGCGTCCGGCTGAAACGATTCGCCAGCGCGAGGCGGGCGAGCCCCCACGGGCGGAAATTGACGAGGTGGTGCGGCGCGAACAGTTCGCGCTTGTCGCAGACCGTGGACACGCTGAAGCGCCGGATGTCTCCCTCGAGTTCGCTGGCTTCCTCTGCAGCGTGCGGGCCCGCCGCGTCGAGGCGCGCACGCAATGCGCGGGCCGCCGCGATCCGACCCGCCACCGCGCGCGCCTCGCGCCGCGGGATCCTGCCGTAGCGATCCTTCAGCGCGTTGAGCCGTTCGGCGGCATCATAGGTCGCGTCGACCAGTTGCCTGCGCGTCATCCACCGGGTCTCGTAGTTGAGCATGAGCTCCCACGTCGGCTGCACGAGCAGTTGCCGGTGCTCCTCCAGCGTGCGGGCGAACAGCCGGTAACCGTATCGCGCGGGATCCTCGAAGCCGCGGCTGCCGGGGTCGAGGAACGGCCCCATCGGGGATATGAAACAGGCGAGCCGCGCGTCGCCGAGCCGGAACAGCCGCTCGCAGTAGTCGACCGTCTGCATGACCGACTCGCGGGTCTGGCCCGGCAGGCCGATCATGAAGAACACCTCGATGCGGCGGCAGTTCCGCCGCAGCGCCTCGCTGAACACAGCCTCCATCTGCTCGTTGCCGTAAGGCGGCTCGCCGTCCTGCGCCTGCCGCAAGGCGGCGTCGTGGCTGTCGGGGCTGATTTCCATGCCCCAGCGTCCGACGTGGCGCGCGATGTCGCGGACGAAGGCCTCGGAGGGGAGGTCCAGGAACTCGAACACGATCTCGTTCGCCAGCTTCGCGCGCTGCAGGCGCTCGAGCAGCTCCTGCGCCGCGTCGGGCCCGGCCTGCAGCACGTCCCCGACGAGATAGATCGGGGCACGGGAAAAGCCGGCGATGGCGGCCATGTTCGCGACGAGGCTCGCCGGTGAACGGAACGCCGGCCGCGTGCGCCGCGTGAGCGACGTGCACGTGGTCCGCGACGCCCCGCAGGTGACGCAATCGTGCGAGCAGCCCTTGAGCGCCAGCACGGCGGTCATCGGGTTGCGCAGCCAGCCCTGCATGGGCAGCGCGCCGGCCAGGTCGCGATGCCGCAGCACCATGCCGGCGAAGACCTCCGGCCGAAGGTCGACGTAGTCGAGCGTGTCGGGCAGGAAGCCGTGCGGGTTGACGCGCACCGCATCGCCCTGCTTCCAGGTGAGGTTGGGCACGTCGGCGCACGATTCGCCGCGTCGCAGCACCTCGAGCAGGCGGTGCAGCGGGGCTTCAGTGCTGTCGCCGCGCAGCACGAAATCCACCTGCGGGTAGCGGACCAGTTCCTCGTGGTAATAGCTGGCCGAGAGGCCGCCGAAGATGACCGGCACGCCGGGATGCTGCTCCTTGCAGATGCGCGCCACCTCGAGCGCGCCGTGCGCATGCGGCAGCCAGTGCAGGTCGATGCCGATCGCGCGCGGCGTCAGGCCGGCCAGGAAACGCGGCACGTCGAACCGCGCGTCGTCCATCATCCGGACCGCGAGGTTGACGATGCGCACGTCGATGCCCCGGTCGTGGAGGTAGCTCGCGATGGTCAGGAACCCGAGCGGATACATCTCAAACACGGTCGACGACGGCACCATGTCGCTGACCGGTCCGTAGAGGATCGAACGGTGGCGGAAGTCGTACACGCTCGGCGCGTGCAGCAGCAGCAGGTCCGTCGCGGCGCGCGAACTCATGCCGTGCCTGCCGTCGGGACCGGCTGCGCGGGACAGAGCCAGCCCCCGACGGCGCGCAGCCGCTCGAGCCCACGGACCTCTTCCGGGAACCACGGGATCTCCACCACGGGCAGGTGCCCGAAATCGGCGTGGATGCGTTCGAGGTGCGACCGCTGCTGCCGCATCTTCTGCACCAGGAACTGCGAGTCGGACGTGCGCACGACGTTGTTGACCACGACCCGGTCGATGCGCAGGTCGTAGCGCGCCAGTTCCCGCACGACGCCGTCGAGCTGGAGGACGCTGAGCGCCTCCGGGATCGTGACGAGGGAGAACGCGACCTCGCGCCGCAGGAACTCCATGCAGTCCGCGGCGAGCTGGCGCCAGCGGGCGATGATCGCGATGACGGGCTCCTTGCGATCGCCCGACGTGCGCAGGTGCGAATAAATCCTCGGTGCGGTCCGCAGATGCTGCTCGAGCATGGCGGGCATCCCGAGCAGCGCGAGCGTCTGCCCGAGCGGTGCCGTGTCCCAGACGACGTTGCGGTAGCGCGTTTCGAGCGCGAGCCGGCGGATGTAGTCGACCATGAACTCCTCGTTCAGCCCCGGCAGCACCGAGGTCATGAACTGGACGAACGTCGCGTAGTCGACGTCCACGAAGCTCGAGAACACGCCGTAGACCTCGCGGCCGAACTTCTCGTCCCACATCGCCCGCACGTCGTCGAGGCCGAATTCCGTCAGGTACAGGCCGGGGCAGACCTCGCGGTCGCGATGCAGTCCCGCGATGCCGAAGATGTGCGACAGGGAAGGCGTCGGATCGGTCGAGAGGACCAGGCTAGGCTCGCCGGAATCGGCCAGCCTGAGCGCAGTCGCGGCGGAGCAGGTGGTCTTGCCCACGCCTCCCTTGCCGAGGAAAACGTGCACCCGGGTCCCCGGGGCGGCCGCAGATCGGGGTTCGTCGGGCATGGCGGCAGCATGCCACCGCGCCCCGGCGGCCGGGATCAGGAACCCCGCCTAGACGCTGTTCGCTTTGTGCTGGGCCTCGAGCCAGGTCCGGATCCGCTGGGCGTCGGCGATCCGCGTCAGCCTGCCGAAGGAATTGAGCAGCACGATGACCACCTGGCGGCCGTCGATGACGGTCTGCATCACCAGGCAGCGGCCGGCCTCGGAGATATAACCGGTCTTCTGGACGTCGACCTGCCAGTCCGGCTTTTCGACCAGCGAGTTGGTATTGCGGAACTGCAGCGCGTACCTGCCCACGTTCACGGTGTGCTCGACGTCGGTGGAGTACTCGCGGATCGTCGGGTTGCTGCCCGCGGCCAGCACGAGCTTGGCGAGGTCGCAGGGGCTCGCGACGTTGAGCTTCGACAACCCGGTCGGCTCGACGAAGTGCGCGGTCTTCATGCCCAGTTGCGCCGCCTTGACGTTCATGGCGCGCACGCAGGCCGTGAGGCCCTTCGGATAGGTCCGGCAGAGCGCGTGGGTCGCGCGATTCTCCGACGACATCAGTGCGAGGTGCAGCAGGTCGGCCCGGCTGAGCCGCGCGCCCGGGACGAGGCGCGAGCCCGAACCCGCCGTCCCGCGCACGTCGGCGGCCGTGACGGTCACCTTCTCGTCCATCGGCTGACCCGCCTCGAGGATGACGAGCGCGGTCATCAGCTTGGTGATGGAGGCGATCGGGGCCGGCGTGTTCTCGCGTCGCGAGGCGAGCACCGAGGAATCGGAGCCGTCGAACACGTAGTAGGCCTGCGAGCGCACCTCCGGCAGCGCAGGCTTCTGCGCTGCGGCCGTGGCCGCGCCCGGCGCGAGGGACATCAGCAGGCACTGGGCCAGCAACGCGAATCCGAGCGTCCGATGCGAGTGCATGTCGTATACAGCCTGTCCGGCAACGTTCCTGGTACCGGTCCGCGCGAGCATCGCACAGACCCTGATGCCGGCTGAGCGTAGTCCCCGCAACGCGCGCCGGTATGTGACGGACGCCCCAAAAATCAGCGGTTGCCGCGGAGGCGGAGTCGCGACCGCCACCGGATCGGCGCGGTCTTCGGGCAGGGGATGAACGAGGGTTCGAGGTCTCGGGGAGTCGTCGTTCGGATCAACCATCGACGGCGGGGTGCTGGGTGGTCATGGATTTTCGTTCGTGCTGCTGCAGGCGTCGGTCGTCGGTCATCGTTTGCGCTGCGCATATTGCCGGATCGCCGCGCACCGTTCATCTTTCGCGACATGGCCAGGACGGCGACCAGAGAACCGCTCACGCAGACGCTCGTCGGCGGCGGCATCGCCGCCACGCTCGACATCGTCTATGCGATCGTGCGACAGGCCGGACGCGGTCGCAGTCCCGAGTGGACTTTGCAGTCGGTCGCCAGTGGCTGGCTGGGCGAGGACGCGTTCACGAGCGGCAGCGCGGGCGCCGCCCTCGGGCTCCTGTCGCACTATGCGATCCTGATGGTCGCGGCGGGCCTCTTCGTCCTCGCAAGCCGGCGCTGGCCGCCCTTGCGCACGCACGCTGCGCTGGCAGGCCTCTCGTTCGGCGTGCTCGTCTACCTGTTCATGAACTTCGTCGTACTGCCGCTGTCGGCGTTCCCGTTCGACCTCACGTACACGGCGGAGCGATTGATCGAGGGTTTCGTGTCGCACGCCCTGCTGGTCGGGCTGCCGATCGCACTCGCGGCCCGCCGTTTGCGCTGACTCGATCGGTTCAGCCGTACGCGAGGTCGTCCATCATCTCGGCGAAACGAGTCCAGCCGATCCGCTTCCGCTTCTGGCGCTTGCCGCCGCGCCAGAACAGCGACCCGCGGCCGAGTTCGATTTCGCCGATCTTCTCCTTGCGCGCGTAGATGTGCAGGGTGAGCGAGCTGCCCGCCTTGCTGAGTCCCGGCACGTGCAATGCCGCCTTGACCGTGTGCACGGCGTCCACCGACTTGCGGCGGGCCCGCGATGCACGCTTCTTCTTCCTGCCTGCGGCCATGTTCGCATCCCCCCTCTCGCCGGCGCCTGCGCTGGCGGGTGCGGAGAGCCTACCCCAGGACGTTCATCCTGCGCGCCTGGTCGCGCAGGTCGGCGCGGAAGTCGGGGTGCGCGATGGCGATCAACTCCTGCGCGCGGCGCCTCGACGACTTGCCGCGCAGCTGCGCCACGCCGTGCTCGGTCACGACGTAGTCGACGTCGTTCTTGCTCGTACTGACGTGCGTGCCGTCGGCCAGCGTCGGCACGATGCGCGAGACCGTGTCGTTCCGCGCGGTCGACGGCAGGACGAGGATGGCCTTGCCGCCGCGCGAGCGGTTCGCCGCCCGCACGAAGTCCGATTGACCGCCCGTTCCCGAATACGGAGTGCGGCCGAGGCTCTCGGAGCCGCACTGTCCGAGCAGGTCCACCTGCAGCGTGCCGTTGATGGCGACGAGGTTGTCGTTGCGGCTCGCGAGCCACGGATCGTTGGTGAAGTCGGCCGGGTGCATCTCGAGCGACGCGTTGCGGTCCATGTAGCGGTAGAGCCGCGCCGACCCCAGCGCAAAGGTCGCCACCATCCTGCCGGGCAGGTAGTTCTTGCGCCGGTTGGTCACGGCCCCCGACTCCACGAGCCGGAGGATGCTGTCGCCGATCATCTCGCTGTGGATGCCCAGGTCCCGCTTGGAGGTCAGTTGCATGCCGACGGCGTCGGAGATGCCGCCGTAGCCGAGCTGCACCGTCGAACCATCCTCGACCAGCTCGGCGACGTAGGCGCCGATCGCCTGCTGGACCGGCCCCACCCTCGGTGGCACAGCCTCGAGCAGCGGCCCGTCGCTCTCGACGATCGCGGACACGCGCGACACGTGGACGTGGCAGTTGCCGTAGCTGTACGGCACGTTCGGGTTGACCTCGAGCACGACGGCGCGGGCACGGCCGATCGCGGCCATGGTGTAGTCGGGGCTCACGCCGATGGAGAACATGCCGTCGGCGTCCATCGGCGAGGCCATCGCGAAGACGATGTCCGCCGCGATGTGGCCGC
>DASSJN010000061.1:0-4727 GCA_035691185.1 Steroidobacteraceae bacterium | reverse complement strand
CCGATGAAGCCGGAGCCGCCGAGCACGCACACCGTGTGAGCGGTCATGTTCGTTCGCCTGCTGCTCGCGATCCGGCGCCGCCCTGGCGGGCCGGGCGCTTCAACGTATCGGAATCACCAGCATCGCATTGCCGCGGCGGATCTGCAGCACGAACGCGGACTGGCCGTCGGTCGCGCGCTGGAACTCGGCGACGCTGGCAACGCGCGTGCGACCGACCGCGAGGATCACGTCGTTCGTGCGCAGCCCGCGCTGCGCGGCCGGGCTGCCTTCGGCGACGCTGCGGATCAGCAGGCCGTTGGGGCCGTCGGCGATGTCGGCGCCCTCGAGGCCCGGGTGCGTGCCGGCCGCGCGTGCCTCGGCGGCCGCGTCGCGCTCGCTGATCGTGGCCGTCACCCGCCGTGGCTTGCCGTCGCGCAGCAGCGCGATGTCGACCTTCTCGCCGACGCTCAGCAAACCGATCGCGTTGCGCAGCTGCCCGGCATCGCGCACCGGACGGTTGTTGATCGCGGTGATCACGTCGCCCGCCTTCACGCCGGCCTTCTCGGCCGCGGAGCCCTCGACCACCTGCGAGACGAGCGCGCCCTGGATGCCGTCGGCGAGGCCCATGCTCTGCGCGATCTCCGGCACGAGGGTCTGGATGTTCACGCCCAGCACGCCGCGCTTGACCTTGCCGAACTTGATGAGCTGGTTCATCACGATCTTCATCATGTTCGACGGGATCGCGAAGCCGATGCCGATGTTGCCGCCGGTGCGCGAGAGGATCGCCGAGTTGATGCCGACGAGTTGCCCGCCCAGGTTCACGAGCGCGCCACCCGAGTTGCCCGGGTTGATCGAGGCGTCGGTCTGGATGAAGTCCTCGTAGCCCTCGGGATTGATGCCCGAGCGGCCGAGCGCGCTGACGATGCCGGAGGTCACGGTGTGGCCGAGGCCGAACGGGTTGCCGATCGCGACGACGAAATCGCCCACCTCGGCGCGGTCGGAATCCGCGATCGGCACGTCCACGAGGTTGCCGGCCTGTACCTGCAGCACCGCGACGTCGGAGCCCGGGTCGGTGCCGACGACCTTGGCCTTGAGCGAACGGTTGTCGAGCAGCTGCACCGTGATGTCCGTGGCGTTCTCGACCACGTGCGCGTTCGTGATGATGTAGCCGTTCTTCGCGTCGACGATGACACCCGAGCCCGCGCTCTGGAACTCGCGCTGACGCGGCGTGTTCGGCACGTCGAAGAAGCGGCGGAAGAACGGGTCGTTGAGCAGCGGGTTCTGTTCCTGCACGGTGCCGCGGGTTGCGATGTTGACCACCGCGGGGCTCACGCGCTTCAGCATCGGGGCGAGCGAAGGCACCGGGGTTTCGCCGACGACGGCGGGCAACTGGGCGCTGGCGATCGACGACCAGGCGGTGAGCAGGACGGCGGCGAGGCTCAACTCAAGCTTCATTGGCGATGTGTTCCTGAAAAACCTGCGGGCGAAGACCGGCAGGGTGGCGAAGTCTAGCAGGCACGTTTTCGCGCACCGGTTGCGAGCCGGTCGGCTTCCGATGGGACTGTCACCCGGACGCCGAGTTCCGCGCGCTTCGCTGCACCCGGCGCGACTGCGGTGTGCGCAAACTTGTGGATATCGTGTGGGCCTGCGGTGCGTTGGGCGTGGATAGGCGGCAACACAAGATGTTGTGTTTGCCAATGGAACGATCAATTGACGGCCGGACCATTCCGGCGTCGGACGCGCCGTTGCGACGAATGCTGCAGTTCGTTGAAAAACCACGAGTTTTTAGACGTGCTCGAACGGGCGTCCGGCGCCAAAGAAGCAGTTGACGGGCCTGCGGGCGGTGCATAGGCTGTGGCCCCTGACCCTAGATGTTGTGTCTGTACGAACGCCGCCAGGGGGCAAAGGAAGGGCGTTCCGAGCAGGCCGGCGAGGGGTCGGGCGGAACGACTGGATCCGGGCCTCGTGTCCCGGCGCCGTCGTCCGAGGGGGGTCCGCTTCTCTTTACTGCATCCTGCAGCCACCGTGATCCGGGGAGCCGTGTCGCCGCAATGAGCACTGCCGTGAAATTGCACTCGAAAGATGCCCGCAGCATTCCGTACCAGGAAGCCTCGCTCGACATCTGGGACAAGAAATACCGCCTGACCGCCAAGGACGGTACGCCGATCGACCAGACCATGGACGACACCTACAAGCGGGTCGCCCGCGCGCTCGCCGACGTCGAGGCGGCGCCGCTGCGCGAGAAGTGGTACGAGCAGTTCCTGTGGGCGCTGCGGCGCGGCGCCATTCCCGCCGGCCGCGTCACCTCGAACGCCGGCGCGCAGGAGCACAAACCGGCGACCTCGACCATCAACTGCACCGTGTCCGGCACCATCCGCGACTCGATGGACGACATCCTCGGCAAGGTCCACGAGGCGGGTCTCACGCTCAAGGCCGGTTGCGGCATCGGCTACGAGTTTTCGACGCTGCGCCCGCGCGGCGCGTACGTCTCGGGAGCCGGCGCCTACACCTCGGGCCCGCTCTCCTTCATGGACATCTACGACAAGATGTGCTTCACCGTGTCGTCGGCCGGCGGCCGTCGCGGCGCGCAGATGGGCACCTTCGACATCGGCCACCCCGATGCCATGGAGTTCATCCGCGCCAAGCGCGAGGCCGGGCGGCTGCGCCAGTTCAACCTCTCGTTGCTGGTCACCGACGAGTTCATCCGCGCGGTGCGCGAGGACAGGGAATGGCAGCTCGCGTTCCCGGTCCGGCAAGCCGAGATCGCCGGCGAAGACACCTCCGACCGCAGCAAGTACGTCTGGCGCGAATGGCCGGACTCGGCCAACTACGTCGGGAACGACGAGGGCCTGGTGCTGTGCAAGGTCTACAAGACCATGCCGGCGCGGCGCATGTGGGACGTCATCATGACCTCGACGTACGACTTCGCCGAACCCGGCTTCGTGCTGATCGACCGCGTCAACGAGATGAACAACAACTGGTGGTGCGAGAACATCCGTGCGACCAACCCCTGCGGCGAGCAGCCGTTGCCGCCGTACGGTTCGTGCCTGCTCGGCTCGATCAACCTGACCAGTTTCGTGCGCGACCCGTTCGCGGACGAGGCGCGCTTCGACTGGGACGAGTACCGTGCGGTCGTCAAGGTCTTCACGCGCATGCTCGACAACGTGGTCGAGGTCAACGGCCTGCCGCTCGAGCAGCAGCGCAACGAGATCCGGCGCAAGCGCCGCCACGGCATGGGGTTCCTCGGCCTCGGCTCGACGATCACGATGCTGCGCATGAAGTACGGCTCGCGCGAGGCCGTCGGCTTCACCGAGCGCGTCTCGAAGGAACTGGCACTGGCCGGGTGGGAAGCGGGCCTCGAACTCGCCGAGGAGAAGGGCCCCGCCCCGATCATGACGGAGGAATTCGTCGTGACGCGCGAGATGCTGCGCAAGCGTCCCGAGATGGCGCGCGACGGCATCAAGGCCGGCGACACGCTGCCCGGCAGCGTGCTGCACGCCAAGTACAGCCGCTACATGCGGCGCGTCGGCGAAGTCGCGCCGGATCTGGTCGAGAAGATCGCGCAGAAGGGCGCGCGCTTCACGCACCACAGCTCGATCGCGCCCACGGGCACCATCTCGCTGTCGCTCGCGAACAATGCCTCGAACGGCATCGAGCCGTCGTTCGCGCACCACTACTTCCGCAACGTGATCCGCGAGGGCCGCAAGACCAAGGAGAAGATCGACGTCTTCTCGTTCGAGCTGCTGGCCTACCGCGAGCTGGTCAACCCGAACGCGATGCCGGGCGGCACGGGCCCGAACGAGCGGCTGCCCGACTACTTCACGACGGCCGACAACGTGACGCCGCGCGAGCACGTCGACATCCAGGCCGCCGCGCAGAAGTGGATCGACTCCTCGATCTCCAAGACCGCGAACGTGCCGACGGACTTCAAGTACGAGGACTTCAAGGACATCTACCTCTACGCGCACGAGCAGGGGCTCAAGGGCTGCACGACGTTCCGCTTCAACCCCGAGGCGTTCCAGGGCGTGCTGGTCAAGGAGGAGGACCTCAAGAACACGACCTACGTGTTCACGCTCGACGACGGCACGGAAGTCTCCGTCAAGGGCGACGAGATCGTCGAGTACGACGGCGAGAAGCACACCGCCGCCAACCTCTACGACGCGCTCAAGGAAGGCTATTACGGCAAGTTCTGAGACACACACGACATGAAGATCGAAAGGAAAATCGTGAAGTACCGGGTCGAGAAGCCCGGCGACCGGGAGAAGACCGAGGCCGAGGCCAAGGCGAAGGAGCCGGTCGTCGACCCGAAACGCCCGAACGTGATCTGGATGCACGAGAAGGTCGAGCGTCCGGAGGAACTGATCGGGTCCACCTACAAGATCAAGACGCCGGTCTCCGACCACGCGATGTACGTGACCATCAACGACATCGTGCTGAACGAGGGCACCGAGCACGAGCAGCGCCGGCCGTTCGAGATCTTCATCAATTCGAAGAACCTCGACCACTACCAGTGGATCGTCGCGCTCACGCGCATCATCAGCGCGGTGTTCCGCAAGGGCGGCGACGTGACGTTCCTCGTCGAGGAACTGAAGGCGGTCTTCGATCCCCGCGGCGGCTACTGGCAGTCCGGCGGCAAGTTCATGCCCTCGATCATCGCCGAGCTCGGCTACGTGATCGAGAAGCACCTGCAGAAGATCGGCCTGCTGCGCTCGCCCGAGATGGACGAGCACCGCAAGGCGCTGATCGAC
>DASSJN010000060.1:0-28889 GCA_035691185.1 Steroidobacteraceae bacterium | reverse complement strand
ACGCGGATCTCGTACCAGGTCGGCAGGCCCTGGATGTTGGACGGGAAGTAGTTCTTCCCCATCACGGGCACGCCCATCCGGAAGATGGACTTCATCAGCAGCGTGTTGGCACTGGCCGAGCCGGTGCCGTTCACGTTGGCGAGCTTGATGACGAAGTCGTTTACGCGGTCTTGAGTCGTTGCGGGCTGGGCCATTGGTGGTCGCGGGCGTGAGGCAGGTGGATCGTGGACTTCTGCATGTCCCAGGCCGCCGTCGGGCAGCGCTCGGCGCAGAGTCCGCAGTGAACGCAGAGGTCCTCGTCCTTCACCATGACGCGTGCGGTGTGCTTGAGCGGCAGCGACACGAACAGCGGCTGGGACGGGTTGTGGCGCGGCGCCTTGAGGCGCGTGACGAGTTCGGCCTCCGCGCCGTTCGCCGTGATCGTGAGGCAGTCCGTCGGGCAGATGTCGACGCAGGCGTCGCACTCGATGCACGACTTCGCCTCGAAGACCGTCTGCACGTCGCAGTTGAGGCAGCGCTGCACCTCCTGGGCGGTCTGCTCGGCGTCGAAGCCGAGCTCGACCTCGATGCTGATCTTCTTGAAGCGCTCGGCGAGGCTCACGTGCGGCACGAGCCGGCGCTCGACGGGGTTGTAATCGTTCTTGTACGACCACTCGTGCAGGCCCATCTTGCGCGACGACAGGTTCATCGTCGGTGGCAACCGGTTCGTGACGGGCTGCTCCATGCAGAAATTGTGGATCGAGATCGCGGCCTGGTGGCCGTGCTCGACCGCCCAGATGATGTTCCTCGGACCGAACGCGGCGTCGCCACCGAAGAACACGTCGGGTCGCGTGGACTGGAACGTCGTCTGGTCGACGACCGGCACGTGCCACTTGTCGAACTGGAGCCCCAGGTCGTTCTCGATCCACGGGAACGCGTTTTCCTGGCCGATCGCGAGGATCACGTCGTCGGCCGGGAAGAACGCCTCGCCCACGACGCGCTCGGCCGTGATGCGGCCCTTGCCGTCGAGGTCGTATGCCATCCTCTCGAACAGCATGCCGGCGAGCTTGCCGTTCTCCACCACGAACGCCTTCGGCGCATGGTTGACGACGATCTCGACGTTCTCGCTCTCCGCGTCCTCGAGTTCCCAGTCCGAGGCTTTGAAGAACTGTCGCGGCTTGCGCGCCATGACCTTGACGTCCCTCGCGCCGAGCCGCAACGACGAGCGGCAGCAGTCCATCGCGGTGTTGCCGACACCGATGATCAGCACGCGGTCGCCGATCCTGTCGATGTGCTTGAACGCGACCGACTCGAGCCATTGGATGCCGATGTGGATGTTGTCCTTGCCCTCGTCGCGTCCGGGCAGCCTCAGTTCCTTG
Organism: Steroidobacteraceae bacterium; assembly: GCA_035691185.1. Taxonomy (GTDB): domain Bacteria; phylum Pseudomonadota; class Gammaproteobacteria; order Steroidobacterales; family Steroidobacteraceae; genus RPQJ01. Next base: position 27,531 of record DASSJN010000060.1, on the reverse strand, counting down.
CCCTTCGGCGCGCCGGAGCCCACGAACACCGCGTCGAAGCCGCCGGTTTCGAGCAGCTTGCGCAAGCTGTCGATGCGCGAGTCGTAGCGGATCTGCGCGCCCATGCTCTCGATGTAGCCGATCTCCTCGGCCAGCACCGGCTCGGGGAGGCGGAACGAAGGGATGTTCGTCCGCATCAGGCCGCCGGCCATGGCCCACTGCTCGAAGATCACGACTTCGTAGCCGAGCGGCAGCAGGTCGTTCGCGACGGTGAGCGAAGCGGGGCCGGCGCCGATGCAGGCGACGCGCCTGCCGTTCTTCTGCGCCGGGACGACCGGCAACCGCGAGTGGATGTCGTCCTTGTGGTCGGCGGCGACGCGCTTGAGGCGACAGATGGCCACCGGCTTGTCCTCGACGCGCCCGCGTCGGCAAGCCGGCTCGCACGGCCGGTCGCAGACGCGGCCGAGGATTCCCGGGAACACGTTGGACTCGCGGTTGACCATGTACGCGTCGGAAAAGCGTCCGAGCGCGATCAGGCGGATGTATTCGGGGACGTCGGTATGGGCGGGGCAGGCCCACTGGCAGTCCACGACCCGATGGTAGTAGTCGGGGTGGGACGTGTCGGTCGGGGGGGCGGTCACGAAAACTCTCTAATTTTCAGAGACGAGGAGCGACTTTAGCCTTTTTGCGCGGGGCTGCAACAAGCATTAGCCCCGCTGGCGCGGTGCACCGCGATGCCGCAGTGCAGCACCGCCCAGGCCTGCATTGTCCGCTGCGTCGAAGGACGGGCAAGGACCCGAGAAACTAGCAGGTGGGCCAGGTCACGTCGCGACCAGGCGGAACTCGGCATTGCCGTAGTGGACGTAGTCGGCCCAGTCGATCGACGGAATGGCGGCGACGCGTTGCCTCGCGGCGAGCACCGCCTCGCCGAGCGCGTCGCCGTGCAGCAGCGTCTCGTAGAGCTGGCGTGAAAACGCGAATGCCGCGTCGTCGCCCACCGGCCAGTGCGTCCCGAGGAAGTTCGCCACGCCTCCGGACAGGAAGGCTTCGGCAATCCCGGTCATCGAGCGACGCGCGCCGAGCTGCCGCGCGGCTGCGCGGGGTCGCGGTGCGCCCGATCCTCGCCTGCGCACCCGCGCTGCCTCGCAGGCGTTGCAGAACACCAGCGCGGGCAGCGTGCCGAGGCTCGCGAGGTCCGCTCCGCGCAGCACTTCCTTCCCGGCGCAGACCAGCCCGCCGTCCGCCGGGTTGCCGGCGTCGAAAAACGCGTGACCGGCGAAGTGCAGCACGTCGAACGTGCCGGCGGACAATGCCGCCATGACCCGTTTCCGCGTCGCTTCCCGGCCCTGCAGCACGTCGAGCGACACGGCACGTCCGCGCAGCAGCTGCTGCAGCGCGTCACCTTCGGCCGCGGCGCCGGGCAGGTCCTCGGTCGGGTCGACCACGAGCAGCACGCGCAGCGGGCCGTCGTCGGTCCGCTCCTCGCGCCAGCGGGCCACGGTCAGCGTTTCGCTCGCATACCGACGGCTGAGTCCGGCGCCGAGCGCCGGGTGCGCGTCGCCGATCCGCAGCACCTCCCACGGCACGCGCGATGCCTCGCGGTCGTGCACCACGACCAGCGGCCGCGCGTGCATCGACTCGAGCCCGGCGCGCACGGACGGCGCGAGCAGCGTCTTCGCGAGGCCGCCGCCGATGCGGGCGACGTCGCGCGACGTCGCGCTGCCATCCTCGAGTGGCGCGAGTTGCCGTTGCAGTTCCGCGCGAGCGAGGCTGGTCGTGCCGCTCAGGACGGCGGCCTTGGCGCCAGCGGTCAGCAACGACGTCCGCGACTCGTAGGCGTCGCGGCCCGCGGCTGCGAGCGTCACGAGCAGATAGGCGGGATCGCCGTGCCGGGCCGCAGGCCTCGGCACGCCTCGCCCCTGCGGCCGCTGTCTGGACTGGGTCGGCGCTGCGGCCTCGTCGACCACGATCTGCAGGTCGTCGCCCGAATGCTCGAGCGCGAGACGGCGCAGCGCCTTCACGAGGGATGCGTACTTGCGGCGGTCCACCTCGCAGACGGTGATCCGCCGCAGTACGCGATCGGGGTCCGCGTGGCGCAGCCCGTCGAGGAACCCCTTGAGCTGCTGCTCGGCCGCCATCGCCACCGGCGTGCCGGAACCGGCGCCGAACAGCACCGTCGCGAAATCCTCGACGTGCGTGTGCGCGAAGGTACGCACGACGTTCTCCGCGACGAACGCCAGCGCATCCGCACCGAAATCGTCGAAGTCGCCCAGCCCGGCGAAGAGCACGAGTTCGGCGAGCAAGGCGCTGCGCACCGCCGGCAACACGAAGACCTGGCCGAGCTGCCCGCCGAACATGCGTCGCAGCGTGAACTCGCGGATCGCCCCGCCGAGCGCGGCGTCGACGGCGGCCGCGGGGCCGCTGGGGTCGACGTTGCGGAACACGCCGAGGACGATCGCGCGGGCGTTGGCGTCGACGATGCTGCCCTGGACGAGCCGCAGCTCGAGCACGCGCCGCGCGGGCACGACCGCCGGCGCTTGTGCCGCGTTCGCGGCGAAGGCGCGCTCGAGCGCCGCGGGCGCGACGGCGCCGTGGAACTCGGGCGACACGACCGGTTCGAGCAGCCGGCGGCGTGCGTCGGGCGACAGGTGCTGCCAGCGCACCTTGTGCGGCGCGACGCGTCGCAGCGAGGCTTCGGTGAGCGTACGCGGGTCGTGCAGTCGCGCGCGCGAAGCGGTCCGCGGCAGACGCTGCGTCTTGCCCTTGTGCAGCAGGTCGACGACGGCCGCGATCACGCGACCGTTGTTCGGCAGGCCGCCGTGCTTCTCGCCGACGTACCAGGCCGGCTGACCGGGGCGGACTGCGAGCGCGAGCGGCACTGTCGCGTCGCCGGCGGGCGACAGCGAGTACTCGAACTCCGAGCCACGCAACGCCGCCGCCACCACGGTGTCCTGTCGCACGCCGGCGATGTGCAGGCAGCGCTCGTCGGGCTCCGGCCACGCGGCCTGCTCGGCAGCGGCGACTTCGAGCAGCTTCGGGTCCGGCCGCAGCGCGTCGTCGGGCCACGAGTCGGCGTCGAACAGGCTGGCGCCGCCCGCGAGACGCGGGTCGGGCAGCAATTCGTGCAGCGCGGGCAGCGTCCGGAAGACGATGCGCGCCAGGTCCTCGGCCGTGTGGCGTCGGTCGAGCGCGGCCAGCTTGCGGACGGTCGGGTAGACCGCGCGCAACGCGAGCACCGGCGCGAATGACCCGTGGTTCGGCGCGCCCAGTTGCACGACGCGACGAATGCGCCCCGAGCGCTGCCGCCCCAGCGCGACGCGTGCGACGACGCCGCCCATGCTGTGGCCGACCAGCAGCACGTCGCCCTCGGTCACCTCGGCGTCGATCCGCGCAATGAGCTCCGTGGCGAGGTCGCTCACGCTGCGGCGCCAGTCATACGGATGCAGACGGGTGTCGAAGCCGGCGATCCGCAGCGACAGCTTCAGCTTCAACGTGTTGAGCAGCATCGCCCCGAGCGCCACGAGGCGGGACCCGCCGGGCAGCGCGAGGCGCGAGAGGTGGCCCGCGGCGATTTCGAGCAGGTCGACCCAGAGCACGTCGTCGAGCAACACCCCGCGCGAGCCGATGCGCGATCCCATGAGGCCCGGCAACACGTAGACGCGCGGCCCGGTCGGTGCGCGCCTGGCGGCGGCGCGTCGCGCCAGCGCACTGAGCTCACGATAGCCCTGCTCGCCGAATAGCGCGGTGAGGTCCGCGCGGCGCTCGCCGGTGGCGAGCAGGCGCTCGATCTCCTCGTCGTGCAGGCGATGGACGGGCAAGGCGCCGGCGGATGCTGCCACGATCGCTTACCCGCGTGCGCTTGCGGAATCGGTCAATGCTGCGACGCCGGGGGCGCCTGGTCCGGCGCGACGACCGCGACGCTCACCTCGCGCGCGCCGGCGTGCTCGAACACGAGCGTGACGACGAAGCGCTGCCCGGCGACCAGCGGCTGCGCGAGTCCCATGAGCATCAGGTGCAGCCCCTGGGGCGCGAGGACGACCCGCTGGCCGGCTGGGATGTCGACGCTGTCGGTCTCACGCATGCGGGTCATGCCGTCGGTTTCCGTCACCGAGTGGATCTGCGTCATGGTGGCCACGGACGTGCTCGCACCGACCAGGCGGTCGGGTTCCGTGCCGCCGACGACCGTGAGGTATGCGGCCGCGACGCCCGCGCCGGGCGGCGTGGCGCGCGCCCACGCGTCCCGCACTGCGAGCGTGGACGCTTCGTCGCCGGCGACCGCCGCCGTCGCGCACGCGAGGAGCATCGCGGCCGTGGCAATCCATCGCCTCATCGCTTCGACTCCTGTCGCATGGCGCCGCGCACGGCGGCGACGATGGCGTCGATCGCCGGACCTCGCGTCGTCGACTTGCGCCACACGGCGCCGATCGTCCGCGAGGGGGCCGGCCTGGCGAACGGCTTGATACGCAGGCCACGCGCGGTGCCCACCGGCGTCTCCGCCGCGAGTTCGGGCAACAGTGTAACGCCGTGGCCGGCGGCCACCATCTGGCGCAGCGTCTCCAGGCTTGTCGCCCGGTAGTCCTGCGCCTCGTTGACGCGGATGCGACTGCAGACCTCGAGCGCCTGCTCGCGGAGGCAGTGTCCGTCCTCGAGCAGCAGCAGCGTCTCGCCGCGCAGGTCGTCGACCTTCACCCGTTCCTGGTCGGCGAGCGCATGCGAGGCCGGCATGGCCAGCATGAAGGGCTCGTCGTACAGTTCCGCCGTCTCGATGCCGTCGGGGACGACCGGCAGCGCGAGCACCCCGAGGTCGATGTCGCCGGCGCGCAGTTTTTCCAGCAGCGGCTCGGTCTGGTACTCATAGAGCATCAGCTTGAGCCGCGGCAATTCCCTGCGCAGTCGCCCCGCAATGTGCGGCAACAGGTACGGTCCGACCGTGGGGATCAGTGCCAGCTTGAGCGGCCCCGCGAGCGGGTCGCGATCCGTCTTCGCGAGTTCGACGATGGCGTCGGCCTCCTGGAGCAGCGCCCGCGCACGTCGCACGATCTTCTCGCCAGTCGGCGTCAGGGCGACACGCTTGGGCTGCCGTTCGACGAGCGGGACGCCGAGGTATTCCTCGAGCTTGCGCACCTGCGCCGAGAGCGTCGGCTGGCTCACGAAGCAGCGTTCCGCAGCCTTGCCGAAATGCCGCTCGTCCGCGAGGGCCACCAGGTATCGCAGGTCGCGCAGGTTCATGGGGACATGATAGCCCTCGCCTATCGGGACGCGCAAAGCAATCCAACCAGTGAATCGCTATACTCGGCGCCATGACTTCACGCTCCCCGCGCCTGTCGGCCGGCGTCGTCGTCGTTCGCCGCGAGGGCGACGGCTGGCGCTACCTGCTGCTGCGCGCGTTCAACCACTGGGACTTCCCCAAGGGTATGGTGGAGCACGGCGAGGAGCCCCTGGCCGCGGCCGTGCGCGAAGTGCGCGAGGAATCCATGATCGACGACCTCGACTTCGCGTGGGGCGAGACCTCGACCGAGACCGGGCCTTACAGCGGCGGCAAGATCGCGCGCTACTACCTCGCCGCAACCCGCCAGACCGACGTGAGCCTGCCCTTCAATCCACTGATCGGGCGAGCCGAGCACAGCGAGTACCGCTGGGTGGACTACGACGAGGCGCTGCAGCTCGTCTCACCGCGCGTCAAGCCGGTGGTGCGCTGGGCAGCGCAGCGCCTGCGCTAGGCCCCGGTCGGACCCCGATTCAGACGACGCGGCCGCGATGACCGCCGCGCAGGAAATCCTCGACGTTGACCGCCATTTCGTCGAGGCAGCGTTGTCGTGCATCGCGGGCGGCCCACGCGACGTGCGGCGTCACGATCAGGTTCGGGATGCCGGGCTCCAGCAGTGGATTGCCGTCGATGGGCGGCTCCTGCGGCAGCACGTCGATCGCGGCGCCGCCGAGGCGGCCGGCGCGCAACGCATCGGCCAGGGCCCGCGAGTCGACGAGCGCGCCGCGAGCGGTGTTGACCAGCAGCGCATCCGACTTCATCTCCGCGAACTGTGGCGCGCCGATCATGCCCGCTGTCTGCGGTGTCAGCGGGCAGTGCAGGCTCAGCACGTCGACCTGCGGCAACAGGCGTTCGAGGTCCTGACGGCCCGGCACTCGCGGTCCGCCGGGGCGATTCGCGACCAGGACCTGCATGCCCAGCGCCGTCTCCGCGGCGCGCGCCACGCCGCGTCCGAGCACGCCATAACCCACGATGCCGAGCCTGTGGCCGGTGAGTTCGCGAATCGGGTGGTCGAGCAGGCAGAACTGCTCGCCTCGCTGCCACGCGCCCGCCCGCACGAGTGCGTCGTATTCGCGCAGCTTGCGTGTCAGCAGCAGCACCACTGCGAGCACGTGCTGCACGACGGAGGCCGTGCAGTAGTCGCGCAGGTTGCAGACGCCGACGCCGCGGGCGCGCGCCGCCTCGAGGTCGACGTTGTTCGTGCCGGTCGCCGACAGCAAGATCAGTTTCAGGGACGGAGCGCCTTCGATGATCTCGCGCGGCAGACGCAGCTTGTTGAGCATGACGACCGCGGCGTCGGCGATGGCTTCGGCGACGTCTTCCTGGGCCGTGTGCGCACGCAGCTCGAGCGAGGGCAGCACGCGCAGCAGCGAGGAGGGATCCAGGTCGCCGTTGCAGCTCACCGTGCCGTAGTCGAGGAACACCGCGCGCAGGCTCGCGCCGGCTGATGCGGCTCCCTCGGTCGACGTGCTCATGCGGGCTCTCTGCGAATATTCGCGCTAGGGTACAGCGGCGAGACGGTGCGAGGCGACGCCTCCGAGGACACGAGGTGGTGACGAAGAAACTCAAGGTCCGCCGGACGCGCCGGCAAATCCCCGACGTGTCGAACCCCGTCGACCGGCCGCTGCGAGGCGTCGGCCGTGCGGACTTACTGGCGCAGTTCGAGGCGGCGCTCACGTCGAGCGCCGGCGCGGCGGGCGCGCACTGCGTGCACGAGCTCTGGATGCGCGGCGAGATCGGGCTCAATGTGGAGGCGATGCTGACGCGCCTGTGGCGCGACGCGGCGGCGTCGGTTCCCGAGTGGCTGCCGATGCGCTTCGTCGACTGGTTGCCCACGGTCTACGACGTCGCCGCGCGGTTTCGCGCCGCGGCACGCGGTCGCCACAACGTCTACCTCGTGCTGCTCGATCATGCCGACAGCCGGACCGGGCCCTACGGCATCTACGTCGGCATGTCGCACTACGCGCCCGCGGAGCGCTTCGACCAGCACAAGGCCGGCATTCGCGCGGCGGGCAGCGTGCTTCGCCGCGGCCTGGAGGTGCTGACGGGCCCGGCCCTGCACCTGCAGCGCATCGCGCGGGCCGACGCTGTGCGTATCGAGGAGCAACTGGCCGAGGCCCTGCGCACCGAGGGGCTCCGCGTACAGGGCGGCCACTGATCCAGCCGCGTTTGCAACGAGCGAGGTCCGGCTTTTCCGCGATTGTCGACCGGACGCCTCCGGCGCAGCATTCCATTTTGCAGTGCGCAGGACGGTCCAGCCTCCAGTGAACGACAGGGACAGGGACGTGAGCGGCACCGAGGCCTGCGTCGACGCGGCGGTGCAGCGGTGGGGCAGCCAGCCCACCCGACTGGTGCAGGTGCTGCGCGAGATCCAGGAACACTACAACTGGCTGCCGCCCGCGGCGCTCGACCGCACTGCGCAACGGCTCGCGCTGCCGATCGCGCGCGTGCGTGGCGTCGCCGCGTTCTATGATTTCCTCGCGACCCAGCCGACCGGCGCGTTCCGCATCCTGTTCTCGGACGACGTGGTCGATCGCATGCACGGCTCCGCGGACCTGTTGCGACGCATGTGCCACACGCTGTGGGTGGAGCCCGGCAAGCCTTCGGAGGACGGCCTGGTCTGCATCGAGCGGGCGTCTTTCCTCGGCTTCCCCGACCAGGCTCCTTCGCTGCTCGTGAACCAGCGGCCGGTCACGCATCTCGACGAGGCACGCATCGACCGTCTCTGCGAGTTGATCCTCGCCCGGACACCGGTCGAACAGTGGCCTGCGGAGCTGTTCGAGATCGAGCAAGCCGTGCACCGCAAGGGCCCGCTGCTGTCCGATCCGCTGCAGCCCGGCGAGGGCATACGCGCGGCCCTCGCGCGTGTCGAAGACGGTGCGGCGGGCCCTGAGGCCGTGCTCGACGAGATCAAGCGCGCCAACCTGCTCGGTCGCGGCGGCGCGGGTTTCACGACCGGCTTGAAGTGGGACAGCTGCCGTCGCCAGGCGGTGGAGCCGCGCGTCGTCGTGTGCAACGCGGACGAAGGCGAGCCCGGCACGTTCAAGGATCGGCTGTTGCTGTCGCGCCATGCCGACCTGGTGTTCGAAGGCATGACCGTCGCCGCCCTCGGGATCGGCGCGGCCCTCGGCTTCGTCTACCTGCGCGGCGAGTACCGGTATCTGCTGGAATCGCTGCAGACGGTGCTGGCCCGCCGCCGTGCGGGCGGGCTGCTCGGTCGCACCATCTGCGGCCGCGCGGGGTTCGACTTCGACATCGAGGTCCACGTGGGCGCCGGGTCGTACGTGTGCGGCGAGGCCTCGGCGCTGGTCGAGTCGCTCGAGGGCAAGCGCGGCATCCCGCGCAATCGGCCGCCGCGGCTCGCCGAGAAAGGGTACCTCGGCCTGCCGACCATCGTGAACAACGTCGAGACCTACTGCGCGGCCGCGCTGATCCAGCGCCACGGCGCCGGCTGGTTCACGCGGCACGGCACGGAGAAATCCTCCGGCACGAAGCTGCTCTCGGTCTCCGGGGACTGCGAGCGCCCGGGCATCTACGAATACCCGTTCGGCGTGACCGTGCGGCAGGTGCTCGCCGACTGCGGTGCCAGCCGCACCATCGCCGTGCAGTGCGGCGGCCCGTCGGGACGCTGCCTCGAGCAGGACGAATTCCACCGCCGCATCGCGTTCGAGGACCTCGAGACGGGCGGGGCGTTCATCGTCTTCGACGATGGCCGCGACATGTTCGAAGTGGCCCGGCATTTCTCGCACTTCTTCGCCGACGAGAGCTGCGGCTTCTGCACGCCGTGCCGGGTGGGTACGTCGCTGCTCGCGCGCCTGATGGACAAGGTCAGCGACGGCCGTGCCTCGGAGCACGACCTGCACACCATCGAGCAGCTCACGCAGCTCCTGCACGGCGCGTGTCATTGCGGGCTCGGCGAATCGGCCGGCAAGCCGCTCGCCGACACGCTGCAGAAGTTCCGGCCGGCCTACGAGCGCCGGCTCACCGCGTACGGCATCGAGCCCGCCTTCGACCTCGACGGTGCGCTCGCGCGTGCGCGACGCATGACCGGTCGCGACGACCCGGGCGCACACCTGAGGGAGCCGGCATGAGCACGGACGTGCCGGACGTGTTCCAGCTCGACGGCGCGGACGTGCCGTTCGGGCCGGGCCAGACCATCCTGCAGGCGGCGCTCGCCGCGGGTCGCCACATTCCGCACCTGTGCTTCCACCCGGAATTCCGGCCGCACGGCAGTTGCAAGCTCTGCACCGTGACCGTCAACGGCTCCCACGCGACCTCGTGCACGACCCCCGCGCGTGCGGGAATGAACGTGGCGAGCGAGACACGCGAGCTCAACGACGAGCGTCGCATGATGGTGCAGCTGCTCTTCGTCGAGGGGAACCACTTCTGCCCGTCCTGCGAGAAAAGCGGGGACTGCAAGCTGCAGGCCGTCGCGTACGACCTCGGCATGACGTCGCCACGTTTCGACCACTTCTTCCCGGACCGGCCCGTCGACGCCTCGCACCCCGAGCTGTTGCTCGACCTCAACCGCTGCATCCTCTGCGAGCTCTGCGTCTGCGCCTCGGCCGAGGTCGACCGCAAGTACGTTTTTGCGCTCGGCGGGCGCGGCCTCGGCAAGCACCTCGAGGTCAACGCCGCGAGCGGTCGCCTGGCCGACACCGATGCCGCCGTCGCCGACAAGGCGATGAACGTCTGCCCGGTCGGCGCCATCCTGCGCAAACGCCAGGGCTTTGCCGTGCCGATCGGCCAGCGGCGGTACGACCGCTCGACGATCCGCGGGCCGTCGTCGACGGTCGAGGAGGCGCGATGAACGAAGTCACGCGTCGTAAGCTGCGCGTGGCGACGACCTCGCTCGCCGGCTGCTTCGGCTGCCACATGTCGTTGCTCGACATCGACGAGCGACTGTTCGAGCTGCTCGAGCGGATCGAGCTCGACCGCTCGCCGCTTACCGACGTGAAGCGCTGCGGCCCGTGTGACATCGGCATCGTCGAGGGCGGCATCTGCAACGCGGAGAACGTGCACGTGCTGCGCGAGTTCCGCGGCAACTGCAAGATCCTCGTGGCGGTCGGGGCGTGCGCGGTGAACGGCGGCCTGCCGGCGCAACGCAACCACCTCGATCTCGGCCAGTGCCTGCAGGAGGTCTACCTGACCGAGCCGAGCGTCAGCCACGGCATGGTCCCGAACGATCCCGAGTTGCCGCTGCCGCTCGACAAGGTGCATCCGCTGCACGAAGTCGTGAAAGTCGACTACTTCGTGCCGGGTTGTCCGCCGTCCGGCGACGCCCTGTGGAAAGTCCTGACGGACCTGATCGACGGCCGCACGCCGAAGCTCGGGCCGGCGCTGATCCGGTACGACTGACATGAGCGCTCCTTCCCTCGAAACCGCCCGGCACCCCGAGCGCCTGCGTCGCGTCGTCATCGAACCGCTGTCGCGCGTCGAGGGCCACGGCAAGGTCACGCTGCTGCTCGACGAGCACGGGCAGGTCGAGCAGGCGCGCCTGCACATCGTCGAGTTCCGTGCGTTCGAGAAGTTCATCCAGGGCAGGCCGTACTGGGAGGTGCCGGTCATGGTGCAGCGGCTGTGCGGCATCTGCCCGGTCAGCCATCACCTCGCGGCCTGCAAGGCGCTCGACCAGGTGGTGGGCGCGACGCTGACGCCGACTGCGGAGAAGATCCGCCGACTGATGCACTACGGGCAGATCCTGCAGTCGCACGCGTTGCACTTCTTCCACCTGTCGTCGCCGGACCTGCTGTTCGGGTTCGACTCGGACATCGCGCGCCGCAACATCGTCGGCGTCGCGGCCGAGTATCCGGACATCGCGCGACAGGGCGTGCTGTTGCGCCGGTACGGACAGGAAGTGATCCGCCACACCGCCGGCAAGCGCATCCATGGCACGGGCTCTGTGCCGGGCGGCGTCAACAAGAGCCTCACGCACGACGAACGCGACGTGCTGCTCGCCGACGCCTACCAGATGATCGCGTGGAGCCGCGACGCCGTGCGCCTCGTGCGCCGGCTGTTCGAGCAGAACCTCGAACTCTATCGCAGGTTCGCGACGTTCCCGACCAGCACGCTGAACCTCGTGCGGGCAGACGGCGCGCTCGACCTGTATCACGGCGGCTTGCGGGCCCGGGATGCCTCGGGCCACACCTTGTTCGACCACGCGGACTACGACCATTACTGGGAGCGCATCGCCGAGGACGTCAAGGCCTGGTCGTACATGAAGTTCCCGTACTTGAAGGCTCTCGGCGGCGACGCGGGCTGGTACCGCGTCGGACCGCTTACGCGCGTGACCCAATGCGATTTCATCCCGACGCCGCTGGCCGAACGCGAGCGCCGCGACTTCCTCGCGTTCGACGACGGTCGCGCCGCGGTGGCCACGCTCGGCTTCCACTGGGCGCGCATGATCGAGATGCTGCATGCGGCCGAGGCGATCAAGGACCTGCTGCACGACGACGACCTGTTCGGGACCGACCTCATGGCGGGCGGTCGACGCGAGGCGCGCGGCGTGGGCGTGCTCGAGGCGCCGCGCGGCACGCTGATCCACCACTACCGCGTCGACGAGCACGACCAGGTCGTGCGCGCGAACCTGATCGTCGCGACCACGCACAACAACCAGGCGATGAACGTCGCCATCCGCGAGGTGGCGCGCCGCTACCTCGACGGGCGGCAGCTCACCGAGGGATTGCTCAACCACATCGAGGTCGCCGTCCGCGCGTTCGATCCATGCCTGTCGTGCGCCACGCACGCGGTCGGCAGGATGCCGCTGTCGGTGGACCTCGTGGAACCCGACGGCCGCGTCGTGGATACGCTGCGGCGGGGCTGACATGCCGTCCAGGCCCGGGTCGGTGCTCGTGCTGGCGGTCGGCAACCCGAGCCGCGGCGACGACGCCGTCGGGCCACTGCTCGCCGAGCGCCTCGTCGCAGCGGGCTTGCCCGGCGTCGAGGTGCTGATCGACTTCCAGCTGCAGGTCGAACATGCGCTCGACCTGGAACACCGCGAGCGAGTCGTGTTCGTCGACGCGTGCGTCGATGCCGACGCCCCGGTCGTCGTGCGCCGTGTCTTCGCCGGCGGGCACTTCGCTCACACGAGCCATGCGCTCGCGCCGGCGCAAGTGCTCGACACCTACCGGCGCGTCACCGGCCGCGAACCCCCGCCGGCCTGGCTGCTCGGCGTTCGCGCCGAGAGATTCGCGCTCGGCGACGGCCTGTCGCCGGCCGCGACGCACGGCTGCGACGCGGCCTGGCCCCGCCTGGTCGAACTCTGTACGCGTTGAGCGTCAGTACTGGGTGCGCACGCGTTCGAAACGACCCGAGCACCCGTTCGTGACCCAGACCACGCCGGTGCGCGTGCCCCAGGTCGAATCGCGGCGGCACCGCCCGCCCGACTCGTCGCGGACGAGTCGGGCGACGTAGCCACGCCCGACGCTGCATTCGTTGTAACGCCCGTCCCGCGAGCGACATTCGACGTAACGGTCGCCGTTGCCGCCGCCCGAGTTGCCGCGCTGGCGCACGAACTGCGCCTTGCAGCCATTGGTCACCCACACCACGCCGTTGCGCGTGCCCCACGTGACGTCCTCGCGGCATCGACCGTTGCTGTATTCGCGGACCAGCCTGCCGAAGTGGCCGGGCCCGATCTGGCACTCGCGGTACTTGCCGTTCTCGGAGCGGCAGTCGACCGTCTGGCCGCTGCCGGCTTCGCGCTGCACCTCGAAACGCGCGCGGCAGCCCTGGTCGACCCAGACGCGGTCGCCGCGCTGGCCCCAGCTCCGGCCTTCGATGCAGGGGGCATCGGAGCGGCGCTTGACGAGGCGTGCGCGGCCGTCGATCGGGAGCTGGCACTCGCGATACCTCGAATCCGTCGAGGCGCACGAGAATTCGATGCGATCATCGCCGTCGTCGTCGTAGCCCCAGCGGAAGCCGGACAGGCTCACCTCGCCGGAACCGGTTTCGACGAAGCATGAACCGCGCGACACGCGGCCGCGCATGTCGCGCACCTGCAGGTCGAGCGACCAGCCGTCGCCGGACTGCTGGTAGTTCGACGTGTCCAGCACCGCGAATCCACGACGGTTGGCTTCCCGGACGCAGTCGCCTTGTGCCGAGCGCACGGCAGGCGACCTTTCCGGCTTGAGCTTGGGTTGCTGCACCTGCGGACGATTCCTGGCGATGGCGCTCATCGCGGCGGTGTCCTGCGCCCGTGCCGACGCCGCGGCGACGAGAAGCGCGAAGCAAGCGACGACGGGCCAGGCGTTAGATCGAGGCATGCAGGTCTCCGTAATGGCGGGTTGGATGGACGGTTCAACGGCCCCGGGCCAGGCCACGTTGACGCAGTCGGGAACAGGAACGCAACCGGTTCCCTCGAGGGAGGCGCCGTTGGTGGCGCTCCGCCGCGTGCGTCCCCGCCGGCCTCCAGCGGCGTCCGTGGCGGGAACGCCTATAGATCGCTTTCGGATCAAATGGTTGAAACCCGTCATGCGGGGACGGGGCATGGCGGTTACACTAAGCGAGATTATCTGCCGGCCTGCCTGCCCCGCCCGACGGAATACCGATGCCACACGACGCCCCCGTTTCGACGACCCGAGCCCCCGAGCACGCGCCCATCAACTGGGTCACGGCGATCCTGTTCACGATCACGCCGCTCGCCGCCGTCACGCTCGTTCCCTGGTACGGCATCACGCACGGCTACAGCCTGACCGCGTGGCTGATCGCGCTCGCCTGCCTCTGGGCGGGCGGCATCTCGATCACCGCGGGTTACCACCGGCTCTGGGCCCACCGTGCCTACCAGGCGCACTGGTCCGTGCGGCTGTTCTTCATGCTGTTCGGCGCGATGTCGCTGCAGAACAGCATCCTGATCTGGGCCTCCCAGCACCGCACGCATCACCGCTTCGTCGACGACTGGGACAAGGATCCGTACAGCGCGAAGCGCGGGTTCTGGTTCTCGCACATGGGCTGGATCCTGCGGAACTACCCGAGCGGTCGCAACGACTTCACGAACGCGAAAGACCTGGAACGCGATCCGATCGTGATGTTCCAGCACCGCTATTACCTGGCGCTCGCGATCGGCATGAACGTAGGGCTTCCGCTGCTGCTCGGCTGGGCGATCGGCGAGGTCTGGGGCGTGTTCCTGCTCGCCGGCGTGCTGCGCCTGGTCGTGAACCACCACTTCACGTGGTTCATCAACTCGCTCGCGCACATGTGGGGCTCGCAGCCTTATACCGACGAGAACACTGCGCGCGACAACCCGTGGCTCGCCTTCGTCACCTACGGCGAGGGTTATCACAACTATCACCACATCTTCCAGAACGACTATCGCAACGGCGTGAAGTGGTGGCATTGGGACCCGACCAAGTGGCTCATCGCCGCGCTGTCGTACCTCAAGCTGGCAGGCAACCTGAAGCGCGTGCCCGACCTGCAGATCCAGCGCGCGGAACTCGGCATGCAGTTCAAGCGGGTCGAGGCGGCGCTCGAGAAGCGTCGCCATCGTGGCGCGGCGAGCGACGAGCACATCGAGCGGCTCAAGGCGCGCGTCGCGGCCGAGTACGCGGCCTTCCGCAAGGCCGTCGACGAATGGTCGAAGGTCCGTGAGGAATGGGTCGCCGACCGCAAGCAGCGCCTGCTGCAGCGCTGGGAGGAGACGAGTTTCCGGCTGCGTCTCAAGCAGATCGAGCTCGGCTTGCGCTTGCAGCGCCGGCGCCTGCGGGCGATGAGCAAGGCGTACGCCTGACCAGCGGCCTGGTCTCTACGCAGGAACATCGAGGGGCGAGGGCGGAAGTCCTCGCCCTTTTGCGTTCATGGCACTGCACGGCGCGGGTCCGCAAGGGGAAACCACCTACTAGATACGAGTGATTCGTATTTACATTCGCATTGAGCCCGCATAAAGTGCGCGCCACGGTCCGCTGGGGATGGCGGCCGCTCCACCTGACCACAGAGGCGCGACAGATGATTTTCCGTGCGAACCCGACCCTCGCGAAGGGCGTGGCCCTGGCCCTCGCGTGCACCGCCGCTGGCGCGGCTGAACCGGCGCCAGGCGCCGACACCAATGCCCTCGAGCGCATCGTCGTCACCGCGACGCGCATCGACGCAGCCAACACTGGCGGGTCCGTCACGTTCCTCGACCAGGACATGCTGGCGCAGCACGATTACGCCGACGTCAACCGGGTCCTGCGCCAGGTGCCCGGCGTCAACATCGTCGAGGAGGAAGGCTTCGGGATCCGGCCGAGCATCGGCATCCGCGGCTCCGGCACCGACCGCAACTCCAAGATCGCAGTGATGGAGGACGGCGTGCCGATCGCGCCTGCGCCGTATTCCGCGCCCTCGGCGTACTACTTCCCGCGCATGCCGCGCATGGCCGCCGTCGAAGTCAGCAAGGGGCCGGCCGCGATCAAGTACGGGCCGCAGACGGTCGCCGGTGCGCTCGGCATGTACTCGACGCCGATCCCGGACGACCCGGCGGGCGGCGTGGGCGGTCGCCTCGACCTGCTCGGCGGCGATTTCGGGACCTACCGCGTGCACGGGCTGGCCGGCGGATACTTCGGGCCCGGCGAGCAGGAGCGCATCGGGGTGAGCCTCGAGACGCTGCAGGAGCGTTCGACGGGTTTCAAGGACCTCGACTCGGGCGGCGACACGGGCTACCGCATCCAGGATTACGTCGGCAAGGTCGCACTGCGCTCGCCCGAGGGGGCGGAGCGGCCGCAGTGGCTCGAGTTCAAGCTGCAGTACTCGGACGAGAATTCCGACGAGACCTACGTCGGCCTGGCGCTCGACGATTTCCGTGCCGATCCATATCGACGCTACCGCGGCAGCCAGGTCGACGAAATGAACGTCGAGCACTGGACCGCGCAGGCCACCCATCGCATCGACTTCAGCGACCGCCTCGACCTGACGACGATCGCCTACTACACCGACACCGCGCGGGCCTGGTACAAGCTCAACGACGTGCGCAACGCCGCGGACACCGGCTACGCGAGCCTGACCGACGTCCTCGCGGACCCGTCCGCGTTCCCGACCGAATACGCCGCCATCGTGGGCGCGCCCGGTACGTCGAGCGCGCCCGGTGCGCTGCGCGTCCGGAACAACGCGCGCGAGTACTACGCGGCCGGCGTGCAGTCGGTGCTCGGGTATTCGTTCGCCGCCGCCGGCGCCTCGCATCAGCTCGAAGCGTCGGTGCGGTATCACCGGGACGAGGAAGACCGTTTCCAGCACGACGACCGGTACCAGATGATCGACGGCCGCATGCTGCGCACGTCCACCGGCGCACCGGGCAGCCAGGACAACCGCGTCGGCGAGGCGCAGGCATGGGCGCTCTACGTCCGCGACACCATCGCGTTCGACCGCCTCACGCTGGCGCCGGGGGTGCGTTACGAGTCGATCGAGTTGAAGCGAACGACTTACGGCACGGCCGATCCCGGCCGCGACGGCCCTGCCACGATCGCCCGCGACACGGTGGACGTGCTGTTGCCCGGTCTCGGCATCACGTACGGACTGAATGCCGACCTCAAGCTCGTGGCGGGCGTGCACCGGGGCTTCGTCAACCCGTCGCCGGGCTCCGACGCCGATGCCGAGGAATCGTGGAACTACGAAGCCGGCCTGCGTTTCGCTCGCGGGGACGTCGCGCTCGAGGCCATCGCATTCCTGGTCGACTACGACAATCTCGTCGGCACCTGCACCGCCTCGACCGGTGGCAACTGCATCATCGGCGACCAGTTCGACGGTGGCGAGGCACGGGTGCACGGCCTCGAACTCGTCGCGGCCTGGGATGCCGGTGACGCGCTCGGGAGCCCCTGGTCCCTCCCGCTGTCGGCGGTGTACACCTGGACGGACGCCGAGTTTCGTACGGCCTTCGAGAGCGATTTCGAGGAGTGGGGCGACGTCGAGGCGGGCGACGACATGCCGCTCGTGCCGGAGCATCAGCTCACGCTCAACGCCGGGCTCGAGGCCGAGCGCTGGCGCACGTACCTGACGATGAATCACGTCGACGAAACCCGCTCGACCGCGGGGTCGGGTGCCATACCGCGCGACGAGCGCATCGACCGCCGTACGCTGCTCGACCTGTCGGCCGAGTACGACCTGAGTGACACGGCCAGTCTGTTCGGCAGCGTCAGCAACCTCACCGACGAGACCTACAACGTCGCCTTCCGCCCGGCGGGCGCGCGTCCCGGCGCGCCCCGCAGCTGGCTCGCCGGCGTCAAGATCCGGTTCTGAGTCCGGTCCGGCCGGCGTGCCACCGAGGTCGCGGCGGGGTAGGCTTGGCGCCCCGCTGTTGCCCCGGTCCGGAGACTCATGCCGTCATTCGACATCGTTTCGGAGGTGGAAGCCCACGAGGTCACCAATGCCGTCGACCAGGCCTCCCGCGAAGTGAGCCAGAGGTTCGACTTCAAGGGTACGAATGCCAAGTTCGATTTGAAAGACGGCGTGATTACGCTGAGTGCGCCGGCAGATTTTCAATTGAAGCAGATGCTCGAGATCCTGCGCCTGAAGCTCTCCAAGCGCGGCATCGACGTGGCCTGTCTCAAGGCGGACGAACCGGTCGTCACCGGCCAGACCGCCCGGCAGGTCGTCACGCTGCGGCAGGGCGTCGACACTGAACTCGGCAAGAAGATCCAGCGCCAGATCAAGGACTCGAAGCTCAAGGTCCAGGCCGCCTTGCAGGACAAGCAGGTCCGCGTCACCGGCAAGAACCGGGACGACCTGCAGGCGGCCATTGCGCTGGTGCGGCAGGGCGGTCACGACCTGCCGCTGCAGTTCACCAATTTCAGGGATTAGGCGCGGGTTCCGCCAGCAGAGCCTCGATCGTCTGCTCGAACCCCTGCACGAGCAGCTCGTGCCGCACGCCCGTGGCGGGGCCGGCGAAGCCGGTGTGGATCTTGCGCACGCGCCCGGTGCGGTCGATGAACAGGGCCGTGGGGTAGGCGCGCACGGCGTCGAGCTGCGGCAGCGCCGTCGAGGCGAGCGACTTCTCCATGCGCCCGGCGACCAGCGTCGGGTAATCGATGTCGTACGCCGCGCGGAAGCGCCGGATCGCGGCGACTGCGCGTTCGAACTCCGCGTGCTGCTCGAACATCAGGCTGACCACCGCCAGCCCGCGCTGTCGATATTTGCGGTCGAGCTTCGCGAGCAGCGCCGCCTCGTCGTGGCTGTTCGGGCACCAGCTGCCCGCCAGCGTCACGAGCATGACCTTGCCGCGGAATTGCGGATCGCTCGAGGCGACGGTGCGGCCGTCCAGGTCCCGGAACGCAAAGTCAAAGCCGGCCTCGGGATTGCGCAACTGTGTCGCGATCGCGCCCGCATCGACGTCGGCGTCCGGGTTCCTCTTCGCGACGAAGCGCTGGCGTCCATCGCGATCGGTCCACGCCTCGCCGACGAGGTTGCCTTTCGAGTCGAGCTTCGCCTCGTACAGCACCGCGGCCCCCCCGTCGAATCGCGAGAGTCGCAACTCCTCGTCGCGAACCTCGCCGGCGAGGTAGCGCTGGTCGTCCGCCGGCATCACGACCGTCCCGGTGACCTGCTCGAAGCGTTGCGCCAGCTCCGCGACCCCATGCACGCGCCGGCCGCGTGCGTCGCTGAAGGTCACGTCCCAGCGGCCAGCCATGTCGGCATTGTCGCTGAGCGGTTTGGGGTGGAAACGCCAGGTCTCGCCGAGCGTCGCCTCGAACGGCAGCTCGAGCAGGCGGCCCTCCGCGTGCACGAGCCTGACCACGCCCGCGAGCTGGCCGCCGGAGATCGTCGCCGTCAGCGTCGTCTCGTAGCCCGGCATGCGCGCCGTCAGCTGGCCGGGTCGGGTGTCGACCTCGGTGACGCGCACGCGCTCCTCGCCATTGATCAGGTAGAGGACCGGGCCGGTCTCCTCGCGCGCCACGTCGAGGCCGAACGGCAACTCCTTGCCGCCCGGCACACCCAGCACGGCGCGGTAGCTGCCCGGCTGCAGGTCCCTGCCGGGCGGTTTGGTGCAGCCCCCCAGCGTGAGCGCACCCGCCAGCAACACGCCGAATGCGACGCGGGCGGCGGGGCCGCCCGCCCGGTGCCAGCGATGGGTCGTCATGGGGGTCAGACGTTCAGTGCCGCGCGGATCTTGTCGACGATGTCTTCGCCACCGTGTTCCCTGACGTAGTCGATCACGATCGGTCCGAATCGCTTCGCCGTGTCGAGGTCGACGCCCAGCTGCGCGAACGAGGCGGCGAGGCCGGCCCAGCGTCCGGGGCCGGAACGCCCGCCGAGCAGCGAGCCCAGCCCGCCCGCGAGCGAACTCAGCGTGCTCGGCGGCGGCGCGGTCCGGAGCAGCGTGTCCGCGCCAGGAATGTCCGCCACGAACTGCTGGAAGTCGCGCGGTTCCATGTGCTGCTGGCCGGCCCGCAGCAGCGCGACGAGACCGCCGCGCGCCTGGTCACGGCTGACGCCGAGGTCCTTCGTGAGCTTGCGGATCAGGTCGTCCATGCGCGAGGTCGCTCGAGGTTGCCGGGGTCGCGGCGATTCTACGTCAAGCCGGCTGCCAGACCAGCGCGAGGTCCGCGACGGTGATGTCGGACTTGCGCGGCTTCACCGCGACCGACTCGACCTCGATCGCAGCGGGGTCGAAGTCGGATTCGAGCGCGGCCACTTCCGCCTCGAGGTCCTGTTCGATCGACGCGTACTGCTGCTGGAGCGACGCGATGTCGGCCTCCGCGTGCGCGACGTCCGTGCGCTCCTTGCCGATGCGACCCATGCTGCGGGCCGCCGAGGCCGCCTTGCCGAACGCGCCCGCACGACGCCCGCCGCCGAGCAGTGCACCGAGCAGGCTGCCGCCGACGCTGAGGGCGGAGGACATCGTCTCGTTGCTCGCCTGGTCCTTTTCGCGCGCGAGTTTCTGCACTGCGCGCCGCTGCCGGTCCTCGATGGCCGCGAGGCGTCCTGCGTACTTCTTGCGCAGCGCGTCGACGGCCTGGTCGCGTCGCTCGCGCAGGGCCTGGGCCAGCTGCGCACGGAACGCGCCCTCGCCGGCGCCCGGCGTCGCGGTGGCCTTGAGCGCCGGGCACCGCAGGACCGACACCGTGCTCGTGCGATACACGTGCTCGACCAGCGCCCGGGCGTGCTGCTGTTGCGCCTTGATGCCGAGCGCACCGCCCGGCACCGCACCGAAACTCGCGCCGGGTGCAGGCTCCGCGCGCCGGTCCATCGCGTCCTCGCGGCACGTCTCGGCGTGCTCCCAGTCCGGGCCGCTGTCGCCGAGCGGCGCCAGGTAGTACGACTCCGTCCAGAGGTCGACGCCGGTCTTCGCGTCGACGAAATGCGTGCGGACGCGCGCCCCTAGCCTCGGCTCGTATTCCACACTCGTGCCGGCCGCCGCCAGGAAGTACTCCTGCACGCCGGCGGGCACGACGGGGCGAGTGGAGGCCTGTGCGCCGGGCTCCCGTCGCGCGGCCGAGGGTGGCACGACGATGGCCGCCGCGGTGGCCGCGGCCGAGGCAGGAGCGGCGTCCGCCTGCAGGCGCGCGATTTCGGCGAGCGTGAGCGGCCCGCGCAGGTACGAGAGCGCCCAACGGGTGCGCAGCAGCACCGGCGCCTCGTCGTGCACGTTGCGCATCAGGAACGTGCGCTGCGGCAGGCTCGACATGGCCGATTCGAGCTGCGTCTTGTCCATGCCGCCGGCCGCGCTGCTGCCGAGCAGACCTTCGATGACGCGCAGCTTGTCGCGCTCGGTCTGCAGGCGGCCGATCAGCCAGGTGCCGGCGTTGCCCAGGCCCTTGTAGTCGAGGTCGACCGGGTTCTGGGTCGCGAGCACGACGCCGAGGCCGAACGCGCGCGCCTGCTTCATCAGCGTCAGCAGCGGTGTCTTCGACGGCGGCATCGCGCTCGGCGGGAAGTAGCCGAACACCTCGTCCATGTAGAACAGCGCGCGCAGGCTGGTCGTGCCGGATTGCCGTCGCATCCACGCGACCAGCTCGTTCGCGACCAGCGTGACGACGAACATGCGCTCGGCGTCGTTGAGGTGTGCGATCGAGATGATCGAGATGCGCGGTTTGCCGGCGTCGTCGTAGAGCAGCGACTGGACGTCGAGCGGGTCGCCCTGCAACCAGGCCTCGAATCCCGGGGAAGCCAGCAGGGCGTTGATGCGCAGCGCCAGCTCCGTGCGGTCCCTGGCGGGGAAGAAGCTCTCGAGGTCGAACACGCCGACCTGGTCGAACGGCGGCTTCTGCACCGACCGGATCAACGCTGCGAGGTCGAGGCTCTCGCCCCGACGCCAGGCGGCGTCGAGCAATGCGCAGAGCAGGATGTACTCGCGGCTGCGAACCGGGTCCGCGTCGATGCCGAGCAGGCCCAGCAGGCCTGCCACGGCCGAACCGACCCGCTCCTTGAGGGCGGTCGCGTCGCCGGCGACCGTCACGTCCGGTGCGGCGAACGATCTCAAAATGGACAGCGGCCGTCCCGCCGAGGACCCCGGCGTATAGATCGTGACGGTCGCGGCGTCGCGCAGGCGCTGGATGCGCGCCCCGTCCTCGCCCCACTCCTCGAGCCCTTTGCGCCAGGCGGCGGCGGTCGACGCAGCGAACTCCTCGAGGCCCTGTCCCTTGCGCGCCGCTTCTCCGGGGTCGACCCACGGCAGAAAGTCTTCCGGCTGCAGCCGCGGAAACGTCAGCGCCAGGTTCGCGATGTCGCCTTTCGGGTCGATCGCGATGGCCGGGATGCCGTCGATCGCGGCCTCCTCGAGCAGCGACAGGCAGAGGCCGGTCTTGCCGCTGCCGGTCATGCCGATGCAGACCGCGTGGGTCGTCAGGTCGCGGGAGTCGTATAGGACGTCCGCGCCCAGCTGCTGCGTGGCGGGATCGAATTCACGGCCCAGGTAGAAAGCGCCGAGTTTTTCGTAGGCGGGGGGCATGGAACGAGGTGGATGGGGGATAGGGGTGAGGGCATCGTAATACGAACGGCAGCTCACGAGCCCTGTCACCGCTTTGTCACCGCAGGGCGACTGACGCCGTCACCGGAGCCGACTAGGATGCGGCAGAACCACGGACCCGCACGGCCGGCATCCCCGCATGTCCATCGTTCTCGACCAGGTCACGAAGCGTTACCAGGGCTTGCCCGTCGTCAACGACGTCTCGCTGAACGTACGGCAGGGCGAATTCCTCGTGCTGCTCGGACCGAGCGGCAGCGGCAAGAGCACCCTGCTGCGGGCCATCGCCGGGCTCACCGACATCGATCACGGGCGCATCTCGCTCCACGGCAAGGACGTGACCCACCTGAACGCGCGGCAGCGTGAGGTCGGGTTCGTGTTCCAGCACTACGCGCTGTTCCGCCACATGTCGATCGGCGACAACATCGAGTTCGCGCTGCGCGTCCGGCGGGTCAAAGCGAGCGAGCGGCGTGCGCGACGCCGGGAATTGCTCAAGCTCGTGGCGCTCGAGGACATGGACGACCGGTTGCCAGCCCAGCTCTCGGGCGGTCAGCAGCAGCGGGTCGCCGTGGCGAGGGCGCTCGCACACCGGCCCGAAGTCCTGCTGATGGACGAGCCATTCGGCGCATTGGACGCCAAGATCCGCGAGGGCCTGCGCCGCACGATCCGGGAAATCCAGCGCGAGCTGCAGATCACCACGATCCTCGTCACGCACGACCAGGAGGAGGCGTTCGCGCTGGCCGACCGGATCGGCGTGATGAACCAGGGGCGCCTGCTCGAATGCGGTCGTCCCGACGACCTCTACACGCGTCCCGCAACGCGGTTCGTGTCGACGTTCCTCGGTGCCGCGAACCTGCTGCTCGGCTACAGGACCTCGCGCGGAGTTCGTTTCGACCGGCGCGGCACCGACACCCCGCGCGAAGTCGTGGCGGTGTTGCGTCCCGAGGAAGTCGAACTCGCAGTCGACGAATCGCAGGTGCGGTCGAACTTCGTCGGCCACGGCGAGGTGGAGGAAGTGCTGTTCAGCGGCGCCGTCGAGCGCTTGCGCGTGCGCATGGCGAGCGATGGCCCCGTGCCGGTGGCGCCGGGTCGCGAGGCGATTTCCAGCCGCGGGTCGCTGCTCGAGGTGTCCCGCACGCTGCCGGAGCAACGCGCGTTTCCGGTCGCGCGGGGGTTGCGCGTGGCGGTCGGCGCCCGCCGGATCCACGTGCTGCCCACGCCGATCTCGAGCTTCACGGCAGTGGCTCCGACGCAGGCGCAGGCCGAGCAGCTTTCGGACGCGCCGCTGCTCGCGGCGCTCGGCGCGCGCATGCAGACGCGCGTCGCGCGGCAGGTCGGCGAGGTCGAACGTGCGCCGCCCGGAATGCCCGTCATCGCGACGGGCCCCGGCAGCGCGCGGGCGGCGCTTTGGCAGCTGCAGCACGGCGCGAGTCAGCTGCTCTGCGTCGCACCGGCCGCGCCGGTGCCGCAGAAGGTGGTCATCCACACGCTCGATGCTGCATCGCGCCGCGCGACGCTCGCCGTGGCGGCGAGCCTGCTGCGTCACGTCGCGGCGGAGGCCGTCTACCTCGTGATCCACCCGGGGGCGGCACCGGAGTCGGAGCGTGCCGCGCACATGAGGGAGCTGCTCGACGCGCGTTCGAGTGCACTGAGCGAGCACGGCCTCGACATGCGCACGGAGCTGCGCCCGGGCGAGGTCATGGAAGAACTGCAGCGCGAGCTCGGTGCCGAGGCGCACGCCATGCTGGTCCTCGGCACGTCCCGCCCCGAGTCGATCTCCTGGGAATGGCTCGGATCGATCCTCGAAAGCCCGACGCCGCGCACGGTGCTGATCGTGAACTCCTCGCGCACCGAGACCGCCGTGGAAGCGGCCTGAGGCCATGCCGTCGTCCTGGTTCCGCCAGCCGAGCATCCTGCCGGGCTTCGGCCTGACGCTCGGGTTCACGACGTTCTTCCTGAGCGCGCTCGTGCTGCTGCCGCTCGCGGCGCTGGTCTTCAAGACCACGGCGCTGACCTGGTCGGAGTTCGTCTCGACGGTGCTGGATGCGCGGGCGCTCGCGTCCTATCGGCTCAGCTTCGGCGCGGCGCTCGCCGCGGCCTCGGTCAACGCCGTGTTCGGCTTCGTCGTGGCCTGGTCCCTCGTGCGTTATGAATTTCCGGGACGCCGTTTCGTCGACGCCCTGATCGACCTGCCGTTCGCATTGCCGACGGCCGTGTCCGGCATCGCGCTCGCCGCGGTGTTTTCACCCACGGGTTGGCTCGGCGTACGGCTGCAGGAGGCGTTCGGCGTGCAGGTCGCGTACACCTGGCTCGGCGTCGTCGTGGCGCTCACGCTGATCGGGCTGCCGTTCGTCGTACGCTCGGTGCAGCCGGCGCTGGTCGAGGCACAGCGCGACCTCGAGGAAGCCGCCGAGACGCTCGGCGCCGGGCCGTTCTACGTGTTCCGCCGCATCATCCTGCCGGCCGTCATGCCCGCACTGGTGACCGGGTTCACGATGGCGTTCGCACGCGGCGTCGGCGAGTACGGGTCGGTCGTGTTCATCTCCGGAAACCTGCCGCTCAAGACCGAAATCACGCCGCTGCTGATCGTCATCAAGCTCGAGCAATTCGAGTACGGCGGCGCTGCGGCGCTCGGTTTCGTGATGCTGCTCGTGTCGTTCCTGATGCTTTTCTCCATCAACCTGACCCAGGCCTGGAGCCGGCGACGACAGACCGGTACCGGAGGCACGCAGCGCCGGCAGGAAAGGCGTGCGCGGCCGAGACCCGCGCCAGGGACTCAATGAGATGGCAGGGGCTGCTCCAAGGTACCAGGAGCGAAAGCACGTCGCGCCCGCGGCGCGCGCGAGCCGTGCTGCGCTGATCTTCGTCGCGATCGCGTTCCTCGGGCTCCTGCTGCTCGCACCACTCGGCGCAGTGCTCGCGCAGGCGTTCGCGGAAGGGTGGCGCGTCTACCTCGAGTCCTTCGACAATCCCGACACCCTGGCCGCGATCGAGCTCACGCTGCTGACGGCCGCTATCGTCGTCCCGGCCAACACCCTCTTCGGCATCGCGGCGGCGTGGGCGATCGCGAAGTTCGAGTTCCGCGGCAAGAGCCTGCTGATCACGCTGATCGACCTTCCGTTCGCGATTTCGCCCGTGATTGCGGGCCTCATTTTCGTGATGCTGTTCGGCGCGCACGGCTGGTGGGGCCAGTGGCTGCAGGACCACGACATCCAGGTCATCTTCGCCGTGCCTGGCATCGTGCTCGCCACGGCGTTCGTGACGTTCCCGTACGTCGCTCGAGAATTGATCCCGCTGATGCAGCAGCAGGGCAGCGAGGAGGAAGAGGCCGCGATCACGCTCGGCGCCGGGCCGTGGATGATGTTCGCGCGCGTGACCTTGCCGAAGATCCGGTGGGGCCTGCTGTACGGTGTGATCCTCTGCAACGCCCGTGCGATGGGCGAGTTCGGTGCCGTCTCCGTCGTGTCCGGCCACATCCGCGGACTCACGACGACGATGCCGCTGCAGGTCGAAATCCTCTACAACGAGTACCTGTTCGTGGCAGCCTTCGCCGTGGCGTCGGTGCTGGCGCTGCTCGCGATCGTGACGCTCGTGATCAAGACGTTCGTGGAATGGCGAGCCGACCGGCGGACCGGCTGATGGACGACCTGCAGGCCCTGCTTCGTGAAGGGAAGGCGATCCTGCGTCGGCTGGTGCGCGGGCCCGCGACCCTCGAGCGCACGCTGGTGCTCACGCTCGGCGGCCTCGTGCTCATCGCAATCCTCGTGCTGGCGCTGGCCGGCGTCGGACTGCTGCGCCAGCAGGCGGAGCAGCAGGCGCTCGCGCGGGCGAAGCTCGGCAGCGTCGATGCGCGCGAGCAGATGCGCCGCCTCAGTGAGGACACGCTGACGGCCGTGCGGCTCACGGCCGACCGGCAGACGCTCCAGCGCCTGATCCGGGCAGGCAACCGCCGGCAACTCGAGCTGTTCCTGCGGCGATCCTGCGACTCGGTGAACCTCGCTGCCTGCGCCGTCGTCGTCGGGCCGAACGTACTGGCGACCACGCGCGCGGACGTGGTCTGGGCAGACGCCATCGAGGCGAGTGGCGACCAGGGCGAGCGTTTCCTGCTGGCGCCGGCGTGGCAAGCCGACGGGCTCACGGGGGCCGTGGCGCCAGTGCCAAACTACGTCGATACCCGGGTCGTCGGGCTGCGGTATTTCGATACAGGGTTCGAGAGGACGCTCACCGAGCAGGCCGGCATGCGGATCCGGCTGGTCCGCCTGTCGAACTGGCTGGACAACGTCGAACCGGATTTCAAGGAGCTGCACTCGACCGCGCTCTCGCGGTCCGAAAGCGTCGCGCGCCGGATCGAGGGCCGTAAGGTCTACGCGTCGAGTACGCCGGTGTTCGCCTCGACCGGCGAAGGCATCGTGCTGATCGAAGCGCGCCTGCCCACCTCGCAAAGCGACGCGGTGGTCGCCGGATTCGTGCGGCGGCTCGGCTGGATCGCGTTCCTGCTCAGCATCGGCGTCGCGACGGCGGCGCTGGTGCTGGCGCGCCGGATCGTGCAGCCACTGGAATCGCTGGCGGAGTCCGCCGACCGACTGGGTCGCGGCGACTTCTCGACCTCGATTCCCGTCGCCGGTGGCGGGCCTGAGGTCGCGGCTCTCGCGCGCACGCTCGAGGACATGCGTCGCA
Organism: Steroidobacteraceae bacterium; assembly: GCA_035691185.1. Lineage (GTDB taxonomy): Bacteria > Pseudomonadota > Gammaproteobacteria > Steroidobacterales > Steroidobacteraceae > RPQJ01. The sequence goes on along the minus strand of DASSJN010000060.1, from coordinate 748 downwards.
ATCTCGTCGATGCGACCGCGACGTTGCGCCGGCGCGAGGCCGACGCGCAGGCACTGCTGCGCGGGGTGGTGGAGGGCGTCTATGCCGTCGACGCCGAGCGGCGCGTGCGCTACATGAATCCGCAGGCCGAGCGCATGCTCGGTGTCGATGCGGCGACGTCACAGGGCCGGTTCTGCGGCGACGTGCTCAGGCCCCGTCGTGACGAGCACGGCGTCCGGCCGTGTGAAACGGCCTGCCCGATCGTCGCCGCGCGGGAGCAGGGCCAGGCCCAGGCCACCGAATTCCTGCAGCGCGCCGACGGCAATGTGCGCACGGTCGTGCTGACGAGCGCCGGGCCGGTCGACGGCCTGCAGGTGCAGGTGATGCGCGACGAGACCGACCTCGAGGCCGCCCGGCGCGCGCGCGACTCGATCCTCGCGAACATCTCGCACGAATTCCGCACCCCGCTCGCTGCGCAACTGGCGTCGATCGAGTTGCTGCAGGAGAACCTGCACGATCTGCCACGCAACGAACTCGAAGAACTGGTGGCGTCGTTGCGACGCGGTTCGTTGCGGCTGACGCGGTTGATCGACAACCTGCTCGAGAGCGTACGCATCGAGGCGGGCCAGCTCGCGATCCGGCAGCAGGACCTCGACCTGGCCGAAGTCGTGCGGGACGCGGTCGAACTCGTGGCGAGCCTGTTTGCGCAGCGCGGCCAGACGCTCGCGGTCGACGTGCCCGAGGGCCTCGCGATCGTGGGCGACGCACC
>DASSJN010000059.1:0-11130 GCA_035691185.1 Steroidobacteraceae bacterium | reverse complement strand
GGAAGGCTTGTACGCGCGATCGGGTCTCATCACCGACGTCCAGGTCTACGAGGAGGACCCGTCGACCTACGCAGCGGACATGCGCCGGCGCCATCGCTGGATTCGCGGCGACTGGCAGATCGCGAGCTGGGCCTGGCCGCGCGTCCCGGACGCCACGGGACGCCCGGTGCGCAATCCGCTGACGGGCGTCTCGCGGTGGAAGGTGGCGGACAACCTGCGGCGCAGCCTGGTGCCCATCGCGCTCCTGTCGCTGCTGCTGGCAGCATGGACGACGCTGCCCGCCCCGCTCGCCTGGACGCTCGTGGTCCTGGGCTTCGTCTTCGCCCCGTCGCTGCTCAGCCTCGCGTCGCGCGTCCTGCGCATCCCGCCGGAAGTCGCCGTAATCCAGCACCTGAAGGCCACGCTGCAGTCCGCCGAGGCGCAATGGTCGCAGGCAGGCCTCGCGCTCGCGTGCCTGCCGCACGAGGCCTGGTTCCACGCCGACGCGATCCTGCGCACGATCTGGCGACTGCTCCTGTCGCGACGGGGCCTGCTCGAATGGACGACCTTCGGCGAGCAGGTCCGGAAGGACGCGCCCGGGCTGTCGGCATCGGTGCGGGCGATGTGGATCGCCCCGGCGCTGGCGCTCGCGACCGGCGCCTACCTGAGCGTTGCGCAGCCGGCCGTGCTGCTTCTGGCGGCACCCATCCTCCTGCTCTGGTTCGGCGCACCGGGGCTCACGTGGTGGCTGAGTCGACCGCTCGCGCCGCCCGAGCCGAGCCTCGACCGCAAGCAGGTTCGTTTCCTGCGGACACTGGCGCGACGGACCTGGGCCTTCTTCGACGATTTCGTCGGGCCAGACGACCACTGGCTGCCGCCCGACAACGTGCAGGAACAGCCCGTCCGCGTCGTCGCGCATCGCACGTCACCCACGAACATCGGACTCGCGCTGCTCGCCAATCTCGCCGCGCACGACTTCGGCTACCTGCCGACGGGCCAGCTGCTCGAGCGAACGGCCAGGAGCCTGCGGAGCCTGGCGTCACTCGAGCGTTTCCGCGGCCACTTCTACAACTGGTATGACACACAGACGCTGCACCCGCTCATACCGATGTACGTCTCCACGGTGGACAGCGGCAATCTCGCCGCCCACCTGCTGACGCTGCGCATGGGCCTGCTGGCCCTGCCCGACAAGCCGATCGTGGGGCCACGCGTGTTCACCGGCCTCGCGGACACGCTCGCCGTGCTGCGGGAAGCGCAGGGTGGCGGCGACGCCACGGCGGCGCAGGCCGACTTCCGTCGCGAGCTCCAACACGCGGCGGCCGACGCGACGACCCTCGACGACGCGCGTCAGCGTCTCGAACGGCTGGTCACGCTGGCCGAAACCATCGTCGCGGTGGGTGACGGCAAAGCGATCGGCGCTGCCGTCACCCTGGCCTCGAGCGGCGAGCGCGCAGCCGACTGGGCGCAAACCTTGCTGGATCAATGCCAGGCCGCGCGCGACGAGCTGGCCTTCATCGCGCCCTGGACGTCGTTGCCGGCACCGCCACCCGGATACGCGGAACTGGTTCCGCCCGTCGGCATCCCCACGCTGCGGGAAATCGCGGGCTACGAGGCGCAGCTGTTACCGGCGGTGACGGATGAACTCGCGGCACCTGACGTCACCGACGACCGGCGCACGTGGCTGCTGGCGCTCCGCGACGCCATCTCGGCCGGCAGCGCGCTCGCCGACCAAGAGATCGCGACCGTCGAGCAATTCGCCCGGCAGGCGGCCGAGCTGGCGACGTTCGATTTCGACTTTCTCTACGACGAGAACCGTCGGCTGCTCGCCATCGGCTACAACGTCACCGAGCGTCGCCGGGATGCGAGCTTCTACGACCTGCTTGCATCGGAGGCGCGTCTCAGCAGTTTCCTCGCGGTGGCGCAGGGACGCCTGCCCCAGGACACCTGGTTTGCGCTCGGACGCATGCTGACGCTCGCGGGCGGCGAGGCCGTCCTCGTCTCGTGGAGCGGCTCCATGTTCGAGTACCTGATGCCGCAGCTGGTCATGCCGTCATATCCGAACACGCTGCTCGAGCAATCCAACCGCGCTGCGGTGCGCCGCCAGATCGAGTACGGGAATCAGCGCGGCGTCCCCTGGGGCATGTCCGAGTCCGGCTACAACATGGTCGACGCGAATCGCAATTACCAGTACCGCGCGTTCGGCGTGCCTGGCCTGGGACTGCAACGCGGCCTCGGTGACGAGCTGGTGATCGCACCCTACGCTTCGGCGCTCGCGCTCATGGTGGAGCCGGAGGCGGCCTGCGAGAACCTCCAGCGGCTCGCCGCCGAGGGGGCACTGGGACGCTTCGGCCTGCACGAAGCCGTCGATTACACGCCGTCGCGCGTTCCGCGCGGCCAGTCGAAGGCCGTCGTGCGGTCCTATATGTCCCACCACCAGGGCATGACGCTGCTGTCGCTCGCGGACCTGCTGCTCGAGCATCCGTTCCAGAAGCGCTTCACCGCGGACCCGTTGTTCCAGGCCACGTTGCCGCTGCTGCACGAGAGGACCCCGCGGTCGATCGCCATCCACGCGCACCCCGCCTCGCTGCCGGTGGCACGGGCGGCGGAGGCGCCGACGGCGCCGCCGATCCGGATCATCCCGAACGCGGACACGCCGATCCCCGAGCTGCAGCTGCTGTCCAACGGACGCTACCACCTGCTCGTCACCGCTGCGGGCGGCGGCTACAGCCGGTGGCAGGACGTCGCCCTGACGCGCTGGCAGGAAGACGCGACGCGCGATCACTGGGGCAGCTTCTGTTACGTCCGCGACGTCACGACCGGCGCGTTCTGGTCGAACACCGCGCAGCCGACGCGGCGTCAGGCGGAAGCCTACGAGGCCATCTTCACCGAGGGACGCGCCGAGTTTCACCGCCGCGACCGCGTCGAGGGGCAACTGATCGAGACGCGCACGGAGATCGCCGTCTCGCCCGAGGACGACATCGAATTGCGGCGGATCCGGCTCATCAACCACTCCGACGAGCGTCGCACGATCGAAGTCACGAGTTACGTCGAGGTCGCGCTGGCGCCGGCCGTGGCCGACGCGCTGCACCCGGCTTTCAGCAAGCTCTTCGTGCAGACCGAGGTCGTGCGGCCGAAGCGCGCCGTGCTGTGCACGCGCCGGGCACGCAGCCACGACGAGCGTCCCGGCTGGCTCCTGCACCTGATGGCGGTGTCCGGGGCGGAGGCCACCGACCTCTCGTTCGAAACCGATCGTGCGCGCTTCATCGGCCGCAATCGCACGCTCGCGAGCCCGCACGCGCTCGTCGTGCCCGGGCCGCTCTCCGGCAGCGAAGGCTCGGTGCTCGACCCGATCGTCGCGATCCGCCAGCAGATCGTCCTCGAACCGGACCAGACTGCGACGATCGACCTCGTCACGGGCGCGGCCGCCACGCGCGAAGCCGTGGAGCACCTGGCCGAGCGCTACCAGGACCGGCGGATTGCCGACCGCGTGTTCGACCTGGCGTGGACCCACAACCAGGTGACGCTGCAGCAGTTCGGCATCTCGGAGGCGGAAGCCCAGGAGTTCGAGCGCCTGGCGGGCTCGATCGTCTTCGCGAATGCCTCGATGCGTGCCGAACCGTCGGTCATCCTGCAGAACCGCCGTGGCCAGCCCGGGCTGTGGGGCTATGCGATCTCGGGCGACCTGCCGATCGTGCTGCTGCAGATCGGCAACCTGGCGAACATCGACCTCGTGCGGCAGCTGCTGCGAGCGCGCGGGTACTGGCGCCTGAAGGGGCTCGTCGTCGACCTGGTCATCTGGACGGAGGACCAGTCGGGCTATCGCCAGCAGTTGCACGACGAGATCATGGGGCTCATCGCCGCCGGCGGCGAAGGCAGCGTGATCGACCGGCCCGGCGGCGTCTTCGTGCGACCCGCCGACCACATCTCGCAGGAGGACCGCGTGCTGCTCGCGTCCGTGGCGCGGCTGGTCGTCGTCGACAGTCGCGGGAGGCTCGCCGAACAACTGAAGCGGCGCCGGGCGCAGGACGTCCGGATTCCTTTGCTGCAACCGTCGACACCGCGCGCGACGACGGTCGCGGACCGTCCCTCCTCGACCTCGACACGCACGGACCTGGTGCTGACCAACGGGTTCGGCGGATTCACGCGCGACGGCCGCGAGTACGTCGTGACACTGGCGCCCGGCGGCGCCACCCCGGCGCCGTGGGTCAACGTGCTGGCCAACCCGCACTTCGGCGCGATCGTGTCCGAGAACGGCGTCGGCTACACGTGGGCCGAGAATGCACACGAATTCCGCCTGACACCGTGGCACAACGATCCGGTCACGGACGCGAGCGGCGAGGCATTCTACGTACGCGACGAGGAGACCGGCCGGTTCTGGTCGCCGTCACCGTTGCCGGTGCCCGGCGCCAACGCGTACGTGAGCCGGCACGGCTTCGGCTACAGCGTGTTCGAGCACGACACGGCCGGCATCCGCTCGGAAATGACCGTGTTCGTCGCGCTGGACGCACCGGTGAAGTTCACCGTGATCAAGCTGCGCAACGACTCGTCCGTGCCGCGCCGGTTGAGCGTGACGGGCTATGTGGAATGGGTGCTCGGCGATCTGCGCTCGAGGACGGCCATGCACGTCACGACCGAGATCGACCCGGCGACCGGTGCGTTGTTCGCGCGCAATGCGTTCAACGCGGAGTTTCCGCAACGAGTGGCGTTCTTCGACGTCGACGAACCGGGGCGCAGCGTGACCGGGGATCGCACCGAGTTCCTCGGCCGCAACGGGTCGCTGCAGCGGCCGGCCGCGATGAGTCGCACGCGCCTGTCGGGAAGGGCCGGCGCCGCCCTCGACCCCTGCGCGGCGATGCAGGTGAGCGTCGAGCTGCAGCCCGGGCAGGAGCGCGAGGTCGTCTTCCGGATGGGCGTCGGCCGTGGCGGCGAGGACGCACGCACCCACGTCAGCGCGTTCCGGCGCCCCGCCGCGATGCGCAGTGCGCTCGAGGCCGTCTGGGAATACTGGAAGCGCACGCTCGGGGCCGTGCAGGTGGAATCGCCGGACCCCGCCGTCAACGTGCTCGCCAACGGGTGGCTGCCGTACCAGACCCTCGCCTGTCGCGTCCGGGCCCGCAGCGGTTTTTACCAGTCGGGCGGCGCGTTCGGTTTCCGGGACCAGCTGCAGGACGTCATGGCGTTGATCCACGCCGAGCCCGGGCTCCTGCGCGCGCACCTGCTGCTGTGCGCCAGCCGGCAGTTCGTGGAGGGCGACGTGCAGCACTGGTGGCATCCGCCGGCTGGGCGCGGCGTGCGCACCCGTTGCTCCGACGACTATCTCTGGTTGCCGCTCGCGACCTGTCGCTACGTGTTAGCCACGGGCGACACGGGCGTCCTCGATGAATCGGCGCCGTTCCTCGAAGGTCGCGCGGTCAATCCCGGCGAGGAATCCTATTACGACATGCCCGTCCGTTCGGTCGAGTCCGCGTCCCTGTACGAGCATTGCGTCCGCGCGCTGCGCCATGGCTTCCGGTTCGGCGAGCACGGTTTGCCGCTGATGGGCTCGGGCGACTGGAACGACGGGATGAACCTGGTCGGCATCCACGGCAAAGGCGAAAGTACGTGGCTGGCATTCTTCCTGTGCGAGGTGCTGCGGGCGTTCTCGCGGCTGGCGAGCGAGCGGGGCGATGCCGGTTTCGCGGCGGAGTGCGACGCCATGCGAGACACCCTGCGCCAGAACGTCGAGGCTCACGCGTGGGACGGGGGCTGGTATCGGCGCGCGTATTTCGACGACGGAACACCGCTAGGTTCCGCGACGAACCCGGAATGTCGCATCGATTCGATCGCGCAGAGCTGGGCCGTGCTGTCGGGTGCCGCCGATCCCGAGCGCGCGAGGCAGGCGATGGATGCGGTGGACACGCACCTGGTCCGTCGCAGGGATCGACTCGTGCAGCTGCTCGATCCGCCGTTCGACCGCTCGGACCTGGATCCCGGCTACATCCGCGGCTATGTCCCTGGCGTCCGCGAAAACGGCGGCCAGTACACGCATGCGGCCATCTGGGCGTCGATGGCGTTTGCCGCGCTCGGTGACGCCCGCCGGGCGTGGGAGCTGTTCACGATCATCAATCCCGTGAACCATGCGCTGACGCGCAGGGACGCGCAGACGTACAAGGTCGAACCGTACGTCGTCGCAGCCGACGTCTACGCAGCATCGACGCACGTCGGCCGGGGCGGCTGGACCTGGTACACCGGGTCGGCGGGCTGGATGTACCGGCTCCTGCTGGAATCACTGTGCGGAGTGCATCGCGAACGGAACGCGCTGAGGTTCCAGCCGTGCCTGCCCCCGCACTGGCCGTCGCTCACGGTCCATTACAGGTACCACAGCACGCCGTATCACATCGGTATCGTCCAGGTGCCGGCCCGCGACGGCGCCCAGCGGGTCCTGAGCGTGCACCTCGACGGCGTGGAGCTGCAGGAGGCGATCGCGCCGCTCGTCGACGACGGCGTCGACCACCACATCGAGGTCCGCGTCGCCGCGGGCCCCTCGGCACCCGACGACGCAGCGGCCTGATCCGCGGACGTCAGCGCACGAGCACCGCCGCGAGCAGCAGCACGACGGTGAGCGTCTGCAGTCCGACGCGGGCCCACATCAGCGGTTCGGAGAACTTGTTGTCGACCGCCTCGCCGCCGCTCATCGACAGCAGCCCGGTGAACAACGCCAGGACGGTGGCTGCCAGTGAAAGCACCAGGAGGATCATCAACGGGTCCATGGTCTCCCTCCTTCCGGGTCGGCTCCGCCGCCAGTATGCCACCTTGCAATCGGCTGCCGATCGGCGGACGCTCCCGCCGGAACCCATGGAGACCTCGTCGTGCCGTCGGCGGGAGGGCCCATGCATCTCGAGCGCTTCATCGAAGACTGCGTTCGCGCGAGCGAGTCCGTCGACCCGCAGGCCGCCGTGCTGGAAGTGTTGACCAGGGCGGTGCGTCAGCCGGCCGCGCTGCTGGCGGCCCTGGGCGAGCCCGGGGCAGCCGGCATCGCCGTACTGCACCGTTCAGCTTCGCTGACGATCTTCAACGCGACCTGGACGCCGCGGATGAACCTGATGCCGCACAACCACGGCATGTGGGCGAACATCGGGATCTATACGGGGCGCGAGGACAACATCCTGTGGCGCGCCGGGCCGCAACGCCTGGAGGCGGTCGGGGCGTGTGCGCTGTTCGCGGGCGACGCCGCGGCGCTGCCGCTCGACGTGATCCATTCCGTGACCAATCCCCTGCCCCGGTTCACGGGGGGCATCCACATCTACGGCGGCGACTTCTTCGCGACGACGCGCAGTCAATGGGATCCGGAGACCTTGCAGGAAGAACCCTCGGACGGCGCCGCGATCCGCAGCATCTTCGAACGCGAGAACGAGCGGCTGCGTTCCCGAGGCTGACCGGAGCACGCACATGGCATCGATCTACCGTACGTTCATCGTCGACGCCGCGCCCGAATTCGTCTGGGATGCGATCAGGGACGTCGGCGCCGTCCACGAACGCCTCGCCCACGCGTTCGTCACGGACACGCAACTCGAAGGCAGCACTCGAACGGTCACGTTTGCCAACGGTCTCGTGGCTCGAGAACAGATCGTCGCCATCGACGACGAGAACCGCCGGCTGGTGTACAGCATCGTCGGCGGACGAACGGCGCACCACAACGCCTTCTTCCAGGTGTTCCCGGCGCCGGGCGGCAACACGGAGATCCTGTGGGTGACCGACCTCCTGCCGGACGAGATGCGGGAGCCCATCGGGCAGATGGTCGAACTGGGCTGCGCGGCCATGAAGAGGACGCTGGAAACGAACTTCGCCGCCGCCCGATGACGCCGACAACGGCGCGGCGCGCTTGCGCACGAACCGCCACGGAGTAAATTGCGTGCTCACGTTGCTCAGCAAGAAGTGACGGCGAGGGCGCAAGACGCCCCGGGGAGCTCCGCTCATGCACAGCAGGCCCATCGGCAGGCTCGCGCTCGTGGTCGCGGTCCTCGCACTGGCGGCATTCGACGCACACGCCAACAGTCCTCCGCAGATCAGCGGAACCCCTGCCACCGTTGCCACGGTCGCCGAGCCCTACGCGTTCCAGCCCACCGCCAGCGACCCGGAAGGCAGCCGGTTGCGGTTCAAGATCAACGGCAAGCCGGTCTGGGCCACGTTCAATTCCGCGACCGGCAAGCTCTACGGCACGCCCCAATCCGCCCACGTCGGCACGTACTCGAACATCCGCATCAGCGTGAGCGACGGCCGCCTCACGGCTGCACTGCCGGCGTTCAGCGTGACCGTCGCGCAGCCGAAGCCGCCGCCGAAGAAGGCGAACTACGGGCACTACTTCGCGACCCGTTACGCGGACACGCCGGCCGACGCGGCGATGCTCTGCGAGCAGGCCGGGGTTCGGGGCGTGGTCTGGCGCACGACCTGGGGCGAAATCGAGCGGTCGGCAGGGGAATACGACTTCAGTTCCTTCGACGCCGTGCTCGCTGCGCTCGCCGGCTCGCACAATCCGCAATGCCAGCTATGGCTGTTCATCGAGTACAAGAGCTTCGCCAGCAGCCCGGTCAAGAATCCGTGCCCGGCGTACCTGCAGGCCGCGCATTCCGCGCTGAACGCGAGCGGCAACGGCGCGGCGACCTGCTTCATGTGGGAGCCCGTCGTCGTGAGCGCCTACGCCGCGATGCTGAAGGCGGCGGCCGCACGCTACGACGGCAACGCCCGCGTCGAAGGGCTGATCCTCCAGGAATCCGCGCTGGGCTTCAGCGGCGAGTATTCGCAGGACGTCGCGGATGGGGGAACCTACACGGCCGCGGCGTGGCGCGATGCGCTGGTCGAACTGGTCGAGCAGTGCGCAGCGGCGTTCCCGACCAGCCGCTGCATGTCGTACCTGAACTTCCTGCGTGGCGGCCAGCAGTACCTGTACGACGTCTCCGCTGCGATCGCCTCGGTGCCCGACAACCGCGCGTGCATTTCCGGGCCCGACATCCTGCCCAATGCACCGAACCTGTACACCGGGACCGCCCCGATCTACGAGGTGATCGTGCGTCACGCCGGCTGCCGCTCGAACAGCGCACAGCACGCGTCGTACGACGTCGAAGGGTGCGACCTCGCCTGCATATTCCAGTTCGGCGTCGGAGGCACGTTCGGCGACTTTCCCGAGGACGCGCCGCTCACCGGGGGCCTCTGCATCAACTCGTACCTGTTCTGGACTCACCGTGTGTCGCCGACCGCGTCGGGTGTGGACTGGACGCACGCGCTGCCGATCATCGCCGCATACCCGTACGGTCCGGCGTGGCTCGACCAGTGCACCGGCGGGGGCGCCCCGCCCTGAGTCACGAACCGGCTCGACGGGACTGGATCGACCCGGCGCAGGTCACGCGGGGTCGGCGGAAATCTGGAAGGCGTCCCCGTCCGCGTCGACCGTCATGAGCTTGATCGGCCGGCGCCAGACCTTGACCAGATAATCGAGCGCACGGCGGCTGCGCTCGACGTCCAGGCCGCGGCCGTCCGTCGCGTGGTCATGCACCAGGTCCAGCGTGCCGTCGAGGTGGACGTGCTGTGCGGCGACGGTCGGCGCCCCGAACGCATACTTCGGCGCGAGCATTGCCTCGTGCAGCGCCTGCAGGTTCAGCTCCTGCACCTCGAAGGGGCCCTTGGGGGCCCCCTGGTAGTGGAACAGCTGCAGGTCCGCGGCGAGTTCCGCGTCGAGCTGGCCCCGGATGAACGCGAAATCGTCGTCCTGCTGCATGATGCGCCGCGCCGCCTCGACCCCGTCCCGCTCGACGATGCGATCCCAGAGACGGAAGCCGATGTGATACGGGTTGATGTGCAGCGAGACGCCGTCGCCAGTGGCGGTCGGGCGGACGACGTCCGAGTGGCACTTGATCGCGTCGACGTAGACGCCCTGCGGCAGGAATTTCGCCTCGCGCAGCAGGCGTGCGTGCCAGTACGAGGCCCAACCCTCGTTCATGATCTGGCAGGCGAACACGGGGTAGAAGTAGAAGGACTCTTCGCGCACGGCCAGGAAGATGTCGCGCTCCCACGGCTCGAGCTCGGGCGCGTGGTGCGCGATGAACCAGAGCAAGTCGCGCTCCGGGTGCGGCGGTACCGGCGCCCGGGTGACCCGACGGCCCTCCGGCGCCGGCGTGGCAACGTCGGGGCCGAGCGCACGAAACCGTTGCAGGAACGGGTCCCCGTCCCGGGCCGGGGGTCGGGCGACCTCAGTCGGGTAAGGCTCCCGACGCAGCGGCGCGTCGACGTCCACGTGCTGCTCGAGCGCGAGCGCCGCGTCCAGCACCGTTTCGACACGATCCGCGCCGTGCGCCTCGATCGCGGCGGCGATCTGCCGCGCGTGCGTGGCCGCCTGCTCGACGATGTGCTCGCCCACCTGGGAGGCGCTGCGCCGGAACAGCAGGTTGTTCGCGGAGAAGTCGGCGTGCCCGAGTACGTGCGCGACGACGAGAAGGTTCTCGGCGTCGCTGTTGTTGCGTCCCAGGTAGGCGTGCCCCGGGTTGCCGGGGAACACGACCTCGAACAACCGCGACAGGCCGAGCCGGTGCTGCACGAGGCGGTAGATGTAGCGCACGCCGAACGACCAGTGCGGCATACGCACCGGCAGCCCGTAGATGGCGATCTCCATCATCAGGCTGTCCGGCACGGCCTCGAAGTCGACCGGCAGATAGTCGAGCCCTTCCGCGCGCGCGAGCGTCTCGAGTTCGTGGAGGTGCGTGCGCCATCCGTCGGCCATGACGTGCCTCAGCTCGCGGCCTGTTCGCGGCCGAAGAAATGCCGCACCGCCGCCCAGATATCCTCCGGACGATCCGCCCGGAACGCTCCCACGGCGCGGCCGTGCCCGGCCAGCCGCAGAAACAGGTGGCCTATGTCGCTCGAGGGCGACGAGGAGCCGCCCACCGAGCCGACTTCGAGGAATCCGGCGTACTGCAAGTCGCCGAGCAGACCCTCGAGCCCGGCCTGCGCGGCTTCGTTGTCGCTCGGAGAGTTCTCGCCGTCGGAGGCGTAGAAGAGATACAGGTTGTGCTGGGCGGGACTGTAGCGGGCGTCGATGATCTCCCGCACCTTGTCGATCGCCGTCGACATGAACGTGCCGCCCGAGCCAGTGACCTGGAAGAAGTCCTCCTCGGCGAACTC
>DASSJN010000058.1:0-14766 GCA_035691185.1 Steroidobacteraceae bacterium | reverse complement strand
CTGGTCGAGCGCCTGTACTGGGCGACCTGCGCCAAGATCCGCGATCTCTGCCGGCGCCTGCCGGCGGTCCCGGAGGAACTGGAGGATCTCGAGACGATCCTGAGCGACATCTATTTCTGCAACCTCTCGATCTTCCAGTCGCTGCCGGACAGCTGGGCCATCGACCAGCTGTTCCCGATCATGCCCGTGCACCGGCTGGACGAACGCCCGGCACGGACGGCCGTGCTCGCGGACATCACCTGCGACTCGGACGGCAAGATCGACCACTTCGTCAGCCTGCGCGAGACCAAGCGCTCGCTCGAGCTGCACGAGCTGCGCGAGGGCGAGCCGTACTACGTCGCAGTGTTCCTGGTCGGCGCGTACCAGGAGACGCTCGGCGACCTGCACAACCTCTTCGGGGACACGCACGTCGTGCACATCAAGCTGCACGACGAGGGCGGCTGGTGGATCGAGGAGACGGTCAAGGGCGACACCGCGGCCGAGGTGCTGCGCTACATGCAGTACGACGTCGAGCGGCTGGTGCCGCAGTTCGCACGCGACTGCGAGCGCGCGGTGCGCGAGGGCCGCATCACGCTGGCCGAGGCGCAATCGATGCGGCGGTTCTACGAGAACGAGCTGGTCGGGTACACGTATCTCGAGCCGTGAGAAGTGTCTCGTGTTCAGTGTCCAGCGATCAGTAGGAAGACGGCTTCCGACTGAACACTGGACACTGAACACTAGACACCTCCGTATCCGACCAGCACCGTCACGCCGAGCGCCAGGAAGATCGCCGCGGCGATCCGATGCACGAGCTGCATCGGCAGCTTTTTCGCGGCGACATCGCCGAGCAGCACCGCAGGCACGTTGGCGAACATCATCCCGAGCGTCGTGCCGGCGACGACGCCGGCCAGCGACGTGTACCTGGCCGCGAGCGCGACGGTCGCGATCTGCGTCTTGTCGCCCATCTCCAGCAGGAAGAATGCGATCAGCGTCGTGCCGAACACGCCGAACCTCGGTTGCCTCTTCGGCGCCTGGCCATCGTCTTCGTCGTCCAGCTTGTCGGGAATGAGCGTCCACGCCGCCATGCCGATGAACGACAGGCCGAGGATCCAGCGCATCGCCGCGGGACCGAGCAACGCGGAGATCCAGGCGCCGGCCGCGCCGGCCATGGCATGGTTCGCGAGCGTCGCGACGAGGATGCCGAGGACGATCGGCAGCGGCTTGCGGAAACGCGCGGCCAACACCAATGCGAGCAACTGCGTCTTGTCGCCGATCTCCGCGAGCGCCACGACACCGGTCGAGATCAGGAAGGCTTCCATCGGGCGGACGAACTACGCACCTGTGTCGCGCCGCGGCCGCCAGCGCGGCGCGCACTGTACATTTTTTTTGCGGTGCGTCAACGATTTAGGTTGCAGCGCGCCGGAACGGTAGGTACATTCGGCACTGGTCAAGATTCGTCCAATGTGCGTGCAGCGCACTTGCGGCACCGAAACGCAGCCCGACAACGAGACAGTTTCAGAGTCCATCCTTCGCTTCGCGTGGTGCCGCCCAATCCATGACGACCCTGCCCTGGGGACACGTGTCCCTTCTCCGCCAAGGATCGGCGCAGCGCCTCCGGCCGCGCGCCCGCAGCCCCGGCAGGCGTCCGTTCGGCGCGGCCGAGCCTCGATGCAACGCCTTGATTTCGGGGGGCGTGTGGTAGTATGCGCGGCGATCGTTGCCCGTACGTGTCTTGCAGGGCGCTTCCAGGCGCCACCCTTCTCGAGCCGAGACGTCTTCGATCAGGTGACAGGAAACGTCGCCGGAGCGCCGGCTGGACTGGACCGGCGACCGTACAGACGCTCGGCTGCGAACCCTCCTGTTTGTTTGTGACTGTCGAGTAGTGCCGGCCAGGCAATGACGCCTGAGGACCGGGTTGGATTGTGTCTTTTCTGAGGATGTTCGAATGACCAAGATCTACGTGGGCAACCTGCCTTTTACTGCGACCGAGCAGGACGAGAAGGAACTGTTCGGCCAGCACGGCACCGTCGAGTCCGTTGCCCTCCCGACTGACCGCGAGACCGGCCGGCCGCGCGGCTTCGGCTTCGTTGAAATGCCCCAGGCTGATGCCCAGCGCGCCATGGGCGCCCTGAACGGCTTCAACATGGGCGGCCGTCCGCTGCGCGTCAACGAGGCGCAGGACCGTCCGCGCACCGGCGGCGGCGGTGGCCGCATGGGCGGCGGCGGCGGTGGCCGTCCGGGTGGCGGCTACGGCGGCGGCGGTGGCGGTGGCGGCTACGGCGGTGGTGGCGGCGGCGGCGGTCAGCGCCGCTGGTAATCCCGTCCGGGGCCTGAGGCTCACACCCGGCCCCGAGCGCACCCGCTGCTGAGTCCGGACGAGGGTCGCGACTGCCGTCGCGGCCTTCCGTCCCCGAGGCGCTCGACGTATCTTCACGGGTACGGCGGGAACGAGCGCTGACCCCGGGCAGGGCCCGGCTCACCACATGTCCCGCAACCTGCTCGCGACGTCCACGCGCGGGCCGTCGGCTGCCGTCGGCAGGCCGCTCCCCAGCCTGTCGCCCGGCGCCGTGACGCGCTGGAATCGCTGCAACACCGTTTCGGTCAGGAAGCGACTGCGGGCACCGTGCACGTAGCGGTCGCCCGTGCCCGCTTGCGCCGTCACGTAGAAGCGCACGGGCGCCATCAGGCGCAGCTCGTCCTTCGCCCGCGTCATCGCGACGTACAGCAGTCGCCGCTCCTCCTCGAGCAGTTCCGGTCGTCCGGCCGAGAACTCCGACGGAAAACTGCCATCCGTGACGTTGAGCAGGTGCACGGTGTCCCATTCCTGGCCCTTCGCCGAGTGCACCGTCGACAGCACGAGATAGTCCTCGTCGAGCAGCGGGTCGCCGGCCAGGTCGCCGGTGGCCTGTGGCGGGTCGAGCGTGAGCTCGGTGACGAAGGCTTCGCGCGTCGCGTGCTGCTGGCCCAGGCGTTCGAGCTGGTCGAGATCACCCTTGCGCGCCTGCGCGGCCTCGTAGAGGCGTTCGAGCTGCGGCTCGTACCACTGCCGCACGCGGTGCACCTGGCCTTCCCACGGCGCGCCTTCGGCGCCGATCTGCGCGAGCAGCTGCACGAGGGGCGTCCAGCCGTCGCGCGTGGCGGCGGGGACGGGGTAGGCCGCGAGCGCCGACCAGGCGAACGAGCCAGCCTCGAACGCCTCGCACGCGCGCTGCGCATTCGACGGGCCCATGCCCGGCAGCAGCTGGAGAACGCGAAACGCCGCGATGCGGTTGCGCGGGTTGTCGGCCCATCGCAGCACGGCGAGCAGGTCCTTGACGTGGGCCGCCTCGAGGAACTTCAGGCCGCCGTATTTCACGAACGGCACGTTGCGACGCATGAGCTCGAGTTCGAGCACGTCGCTGTGGTCCGAGTTGCGGAACAGCACGGCCTGGCGGCGCAGGTCGATGCCACGCTCACGCGCCTCGAGCACGCGGTCGACGACGAACGCGGCCTGCGCCTGTTCGTCCAGCACCGTGACGTACTGCGGCGGGGCGCCTGGGCCGCGCACGCCCCTGAGGTGCTTGCGATATTGCCGCCCGCCCTCCGCCATGAGTGCGTTGGCGGCGTCGAGCACGCCCTGCGTCGAACGGTAGTTCTCCTCGAGCATGACGACACGCGCCGGCGGCGAGAACTTCTCAGGAAACTCCAGGATGTTCTCGACGGATGCAGCGCGGAACGAGTAGATCGCCTGCGCGTCGTCGCCGACCACGGTGAGCCCCGCGCCGTCGGGCTTCAGGTGCAGCAGGATCTCGGCCTGCAGCACGTTGGTGTCCTGGTATTCGTCCACGAGCACGTGGTCGAACCGCGCGCCGATCTCGGCGGCCAGCGCCGGGTCCCGCATCATCACGTCCCAGTACAACAGCAGGTCGTCGTAGTCGAGCACCTGTTGCTCGAGCTTGGCTTCGACGTAGCTGCGGCACAGCGTCGTGAGCTGATCCTCCCACTCGAGGCACCACGGATAGACCGTCTCGAGCGTGTACCTGAGCGGGCGCTGCGTGTTCACGCGATGGGAATAGATCGCGAGGCACGTGTCCTTGCGCGGAAAGCGTTTCTCGGTCTTCGAGAAACCGAGCCGATGCCGCACGAGGTCGACGAGGTCGGCGGCGTCGCCGCGGTCGAGCACGCTGAAGCCGGGGTCGAGGCCGAGGCGCGGCGCATATTCGCGGATCAGGCGGTTGCCGATCGCGTGGAACGTGCCCGACCACGGCAGCCGCAGGTTCTCCGGAACGCGCGCATGCGCCTGAGCCTGCGCTGCGAGCGCAGCAGCCATCACACGCTGGGCGCGCCGCGTCATCTCGAGCGCGGCGCGCCGCGTGAACGTGAGCAGCAGCATGCGCTCGGGCGGCACGCCGGCGAACAGCAGGTGCGCGACGCGGTGTGCCAGCGTGCTGGTCTTGCCGGTGCCGGCGCCGGCGATGACCAGCAGCGGCCCGGCCTGCAGACCGCCGCCGGCACGCGACTCCCCGTGCGTGACGGCCGCGGCCTGGGCAGGGTTCAGCGTGGCGATGGCAGTGGACATCGTGGCGGAGCGGAGGCGCTGTATGGATGAACAGTATAGGGAATGGGGACCGCGGGATAGGGGATGGGTGGCGGAGGCGCCTGGGCGCCACGCGATCTTTCACTGTCCCCTGTCCCCTGACCGCGATCCCCTTTCCTCTATCATTGCTCGATGGCGACCTCGGCCAGCGACTTCAAGTTCACCGGCGTGCTGCTGCGCGTAGCGTTCTCGCTCGCGCTCGTTCTGCTGACGTTCAACCCGTCGGGTCACTCGTACTTCCACTGGCTGGCGGCCAACCTTTCGCCGATCGAGCCCCTCGTCGTCGTGGCCGGCATCGTCCTGCTGGGCGCCTGGCTGTTCTTCGTTCGCGCCACGTTCGCGGCGATGGGCACGGTCGGCGTCGTGCTGCTGCTGGCGCTGTTCGCGGCGATCGTCTGGTGGATGGTGTCGCAGGGCTGGATCTCGGTGCAGAACCCGTCGGCGCTGGCCTGGGTCGTGCTGATCTGCGTCGGATTGCTGCTCGGCATCGGCATGTCCTGGGCGCACATCCGGGCCCGCCTCTCCGGGCAGGCGTCCGTCGATCGGGTGGACGCCTGACTCAGCGCGGCGGACGCACGCATCGACACGGAGCACGACGCATGGCCGATCAAGACGCTCTCGCCGATCGCTACCCTTCGCAGCCTCGCCGCGTGACGGCGCTCGACCTGCCGATCCCGCCGCGCGAGTCGCTGCCGGCCGACCTGCAGAAATATTTCGCCGTCTGCGACGAGAAGATCGGCTTCCTGCCGAACGTGCTCGCCGCGTACACGTTCGACGAAGCCAAGCTGCGGGCCTTCATCGGCTTCTACAACGACCTCATGCTCGAGGCCTCGCCGCTCAGCAAGCTCGAGCGCGAGATGATCGCCGTCGTGGTGTCGTCGGCCAACCGTTGCTACTACTGCCAGGTGGCGCACGGGCACGCGGTCAGGCAGCTCTCCGGTGACCCGGCGCTCGGCGAGGCGCTCGTGATGAATTACCGCGCCGCGGCATTGAGTCCGCGGCATCGCGCGATGCTCGACTTCGCGCACAAGATGACGGTGGCGCCCCAGGCGATCGTCGAGGCGGACCGCTCCGCGCTGCGGGTGGCCGGCTTCGACGACCGCGCGATCTGGGACGTGGCCGCCGTGGCGGCGTTCTTCAACATGACCAATCGCATGGCGACCGCGGTGGACATGATGCCGAACCTGCAATACCACGCCGCGGATCGCTGAGTCGCCGACGCCGGTAGCGTCACGCGCCTCCAGCCACGGGGCGCTTGTCCTACAGGGAGAGTGCCCGCTGCGCCGCTCGCCGGCCCGATCCCCCACCTGCGAGGCTTGCCCCTTGGGCGCGCTTCCTGTGACGCCTGGAGAGATCGAGCCGATGAAGCCATGGACGATGCGTGCCCTGGCGGCCAAGGCGTTCCTGCTCGCGTGGGCGGGTAGCGTGCTGGCGCAGCCGGTACAGGGGCCGAGCAGCTCGGAACTTCCTTACGTCTCGCCGACGGGCCCGGGCTGGAGCGTGACCTCGCTGCTCACCGTCGGCAATGGCGCTGCGCAGAACAGCTACCGCATGGTCGGCCTGCCGGATGGGCTGGGGGCGATCGGCGGCGCATGGTCGGCCGAGCAGCGCAAGTATCTGCGCCCCGACCTTTACCTCACCGTGTTCATGAACCACGAGATCCGGAGCTACTGGGGCGTGCCGCGGGCGCACGGCCGGATCGGAGCGTTCGTCTCGCAGTGGACGATCGAACTGGACACGCTGAAAGTGCTGCGCGGCGAGGACCTGATCCGCCGCGTCATGACCTGGAACGGCGCCACGAACTCGTACCAGGAGACCACGGGCACGACGATCTTCGACCGCTTCTGCTCGGGCGATCTGCCACGCCCCACTGCGTTCTTCCACGCGGCGAGCGGCCGAGGCACGCCCGTCCGGCTGTTCCTCAATGCGGAGGAAGCGGACGTGAACGGCCGCGTGTTCGCGCACGTCGTGTCGGGCGCGCAGAAGGGCACGTCGTACGAACTGCCATTCCTCGGCAAGGCGAAATGGGAAAACGCACTGGCGCATCCTGCGTCGGGCACCCAGACCGTCGTCGCGATGCTCGAGGACCGTTCGCCGGGCCAGCTCTATCTGTACGTGGGCAGCAAGCAGTCCAGCGGCAACCTGGTCCAGCGGGCGGGCCTGCAGGGCGGCAAGCTCTACGCGATCAAGGTCACCGAGGGCGGGCCGAACTACGGCGGCGGCGCCGTGCGCACCGAGAACGCGGGCGCGATCAACGGCCGGTTCGTGCTGGTCGATCTCTCGGCGTATGCGCTCGCCTCGAGCGACGTGCTCGACACACGCAGCGACCAGGCGGGGGTGACCGAGTTCGCGCGTCCGGAGGACGGGCACTGGGATCCGACCAATCCGCGCGTCTTCTACTTCAACGTGACGGGCTCGCCGGGACAATCGGCGCGCCTGTACCGGCTGCGCTTCGACGGCACGACGTGGCCGGCCGGAGGCAGCATCGAACTCGTCGTCGACTCGGCCACGCTGGTCGGTACCGACGGGCAGACCGCGCGCGGCTTCGACAACCTCACGGTGAGCCCGAACGGCGTCGTGATGGTGCAGGAGGACGGCGGCGGCGAGGCCTACCTGAGCAAGACCTGGCGAGTGAAACCGGCCAATCCCCTGGCGGCGCTGCAGGTGCTTCGCGCCAGTCCCACGTTCTTCTCGACCGGCGGCGCACGGTACCTGACGTCCTCCGAGGAGATGTCCGGGATCATCGACGTCACGCAGGTCGTGAAGCCCGCGCCGTGGTTCCAGAGCGGTCGACGCTATTACCTCGCCACGATCATGGACCACTCGACGGAATCCGATCCCGAGCTCGTCCAGGGCGGGCAGTTCTACCTGTTCTCGGGTCCGAACTAGTTGCCCTCACCCGGCGTACCGCCGACCTCTCCCGCTCACGCGGGAGAGGTGCCCACAGTGCAACTGGCCCTCACCCGGCGTACCGCCGACCTCTCCCGCTCACGCGGGAGAGGTGCCCGCAGTGCAACTGGCCCTCACCCGGCGTACCGCCGACCTCTCCCGCTCACGCGGAAGCTAGCGCACGAGGCGCATGATCCTGGCCTTGAAGTCGTCGTATGGCGGGTAGCGCTGCGGCGCGTCGAAGCGGAAGCTGCGTTTCATGACGGGCTTCATGTGGCTGAAGGTCTCGAAGCCGTACCAGCCCGTGTAGCGCCCCATCCCGCTCGCGCCGACGCCGCCGAACGGCAACTCCGGCGAGACCATGAAAATCACCGCGTCGTTGATGCAGACGCTGCCCGCGCTCAACCGCGACAGCACCGCGTCCTCGAGCGCCTTGCTGTTCGAGAACAGGTACAGCGCCAGGGGTTTCGGACGGTCCGCGACATACTTGATCGCGTGGTGCATCTCGTCGACCGTGATCACGGGCAACACGGGTCCGAAAATCTCTTCCCGCATGAGCTCCGAATCGGGGTCGGGGTCGAGCACGATCGTCGGCGCCACGTAACGTTTTGCGACGTCGACCTGTCCGCCCGTGTGGATATTCTGTCCCTCGAGCAGCCTGGCGAACCGCGCCGTGTGACGCTCGCTCGCGATGCGGCAGAAGTCGGGGCTCTGGCTCGGGTCGTCGCCGTAGAACTGCTTGATCTTCGCCGCGAGCGTGTCGGCGAACTGCGCGGCGACCTCCTTGTGCACGAGCACGTGGTCCGGCGCGACGCAGGTCTGGCCCGCATTGATGAACTTGCCCCAGGCTATGCGCGACGCAGCGACCTCGAGGTCGGCGCTCTTGTCGATGATGCAGGGGCTCTTGCCGCCGAGCTCGAGCGTGACGGGCGAGAGGTGTTTCGCCGCCGCGGACATCACCACGCGCGCGACCCGTTCGTTGCCCGTGTAGAGGATGTGGTCGTAGGGATGCGCGAGCAGTTCGGTCGTCTCGGGGATGCCGCCCTCGACCACCGCAAACGCATCGGTGTCGAGGTAGCGTGGCAGGATTCGGGCGATCGCCGCCGAGGTGTGCGTGGTGACTTCCGACGGTTTCATGACCGCGCAATTGCCGGCGGCGATGGCGCCGACCAGCGGCGCGCAGACCATCGAGAGCGGATAGTTCCACGGCGCGATGATCAGCACCACGCCCTTGGGCTCGGGCTGGATGTAACTGCGACCAGGCATCGCCATGAGCGGGGTCCGCACGCGCTTGGGCTTGAGCCAGCGCTTCAGGTGCTTGTGCGCGTAGTTGGCTTCGCTCTCGACGAAGCTCAACTCGGTCAGCACCGCCTCGAACGAACACTTGCCGAGGTCGGCCCGCAGCGCCTCGCCGAAATCCTTCTCGTGGTCGCGCATCATGCGCGCCAGTTCCTTGAGCTGGTGCAGACGCCATTCGATCGATCGTGTCTTGCCTGTCGCGAACGTGGCGCGCAGCCGATCGAGCACGGCCGGGATCGCCGGTAGGGCCGCTGTGGCCGGGCTCGGATCGGAGAAGGCGGCGACCGTGTTCGTCGACAGTGCGGTCGCGGCTGCTGCTGTGCTGCTGATGCTGCTCATCCGTAGGTCCCCCGGCCAGGTCGGCCCCCCGCTCGCTCGTCCGTCAACGCTACCACAGGCGGCCCGGTTTGGTGCGCCGCAACAACGACCTCGGGTCGCTATGATCGTCCATCCTGCCCATGGGAGCCGTCATGACCGACCACCCGAGCATTCGCAACGTTCACACGGGCAGGGTCCTGACGCTGAACCTCGAGCGCGTGACGCTGCCCAACGGGCGCGTGACCGAACTGGAGATCGCGCATCACCCGGGAGGCGCCACGATCGTCGCGGTCGACGCGCAGGACCGCGTCTGCCTGCTCCGTCAGTTCCGTCACGCAGCCGGCGGCTGGATCACCGAATTGCCGGCGGGCAAGCTCGACAACCGCGAGCCGCCGATCGAGTGCGCGAAGCGCGAACTCGTCGAGGAAGTGGGCGCCTCGGCGCGGCGCTGGGACCACCTCGGCCAGTTCTTCAGTTCGCCGGGGGTGCTCACGGAAATCATCCACGTGTTCCTTGCGCGCGACCTCGAACCCTGCGAATCGGCGCCCGAGGAACATGAGGTGCTCGAGGCGCGCTGGGTGCCAGTCGCGGAGGCCTTCCGGCTCGCCCGCGACGGCAGCCTGCAGGACGCGAAGACGATCATCGGCCTCGCCTGGGCGCAGGCCCGGTTGGAGACCGAGACCGCCGCAAAAAAAACGTGACGGTCGTCGCAATGCCGACAGCTCGTATTTCGTAACATCGGCGGCCAGCGGACGACCGACTCCGGGACACCACCATGGCCGAGAAACCCCCTGGCAAGAAACAACGACGGCAGCCGCCATCTCCCGCCGGCGCTGACGATTCGAACGAACCCGGTCGCCT
Organism: Steroidobacteraceae bacterium; assembly: GCA_035691185.1. Classification (GTDB taxonomy): domain Bacteria; phylum Pseudomonadota; class Gammaproteobacteria; order Steroidobacterales; family Steroidobacteraceae; genus RPQJ01. Next base: position 4,844 of record DASSJN010000058.1, on the reverse strand, counting down.
CGAGATCGACGACCGCGGCAACGTGACCTGGCACTGGTCGGACGACGAGAGCCTGCAGGCCGACGACATGCTCGGGGCGGCCGAACGCATCCGTGCGCTCGTGAGCCCCGACCTCGACGTGCAGGACGAGCCCGACGACCCGCTCGGCCCGCTCCAGAACAACACGAAGGGCCTGAAGAAGGGCTACAACCCGTACAACAGCGGGGCGCTCGGCAAGCAGTCGTGGAAAAAGAAGAAGGACCTCCGGCGGCTCTCCGAATGGATCGAGCTGCGCAAGAAGATGGAAGGGAAGAAAGACGAGTAGCGTGCAGCGTCCGGATTCTGGCAAGCAGGGCCGGCATTGCCGGCCCTGCTTTTTGCCGGGGGAAGGAGTTGCATGCTGCCCGGGGCGATGCTGCTCAGTCGGGTGCGGAGTACGATGCGCTGGCAAGTCTGGCGGTAATGACCGACGGCCCAGGTGAGAGTCAGCCATGGCCAACATATCGCAGCCATCGACGTTCAGAGCGGCGATCGACAAGCTCCGCGCTGACTACGAAGCCGCAGTGACTTCAGGCCGTGCGAACGCGATGACACCGCTGCTGGCGGATGGAGCCGTGATGGTGCGGCCCGGTGGGCCAGATTGGGACGCCATGGCCACGAGCGCATCCGGAGCTCCTTTCCCGCTCGGCGCCAGGATCACGATCACGCCCATCGAAGTCGTTGCCATGAGCGAGGAGTGGGCATACGAGTTTGGCACCGCCATTACGACGTACACGCCGGAGGGCGCGGACGAAGAACGACAGTTGCGTGACACCTATCTGCTCGTGTTTCGAAACACGGGCAACGGCTGGAAAGCGTTCCGCGAGGTGGCAAGTTCGTGTCCACCGCCGGGCGGATGGCCAACCGAGCCGACATCGCACGGCTGATTGTCCACCGCCAACGGGTTGCCGTGACGATGTACGTCCGGTCGAGGAGTACCGGGCAGGCCACATCCTCGGGGCCCGCTCGATTCCCACTAACGAGCTGGCAGAACGATTGCAGGAGGTGTCTAAGGATCGCGAGGTCGTCGCTTACTGCAGAGGTCCGTACTGTGTGATGGCAGTCGAGGCGGTCGACTTGTGGCGCCGCAAGGGGTTTGCCGCTCATCGCCTGGAGCAGGGAGTTGCGGACTGGCGGGCTCGAGGCTGGCGTATCGCCACACCACCCCGCGCAAATCGACCGCGCGGCGTCGGAGCATCCAAGTGAACGGGATACGGCTCGGGATGCGCGAAAACCTCTGGCAGTTCTCGCTGCTGGTGGTGGTCAACGCCTTCGTCGGCGCCATGATCGGCCTCGAGCGATCCATTCTGCCGCCGCTGGCCGAGCAGGAGTTCCACCTGGTCGCGAGGACCGCGGTGCTGTCATTCATCGTGGTGTTCGGCGTCACGAAGGCATTCACCAATTACCTCGCCGGCCGTCTGTCGGACCGCTTCGGACGCAAACACGTACTGGTCGCGGGCTGGCTCGTGGCCGTGCCGGTGCCCTTCCTGCTGATGTGGGCGCCGACGTGGACGTGGGTGCTGGTGGCCAATGCGCTGCTCGGCGTGAGCCAGGGCCTCACGTGGTCGACGACGGTGATCATGAAGATCGACCTTGCCGGTCCACGGAACCGTGGGCTGGCCATGGGCCTCAACGAGTTCGCGGGATACCTCGCCGTCGCCGGCAGCGCACTCGCAACCGGGCACATCGCGGCGCGTTACGGCTTGAGGCCCGAGCCGTTCTATCTCGGGGTTGCGTTCGTCGCGGTCGGGCTGCTGCTGTCGGGCCTGCTCGTGCGCGAGACCTCTCACCATGTCTCGCACGAGTCGCGGGTATACGGTCGACTCGCATCGCACGAGACGCCGACTCAACGTGAGATCTTCTGGCGCACGACGCTCACGGATCGCAACCTCTCGAGCGTCAGCCAGGCGGGCCTCGTCAACAACCTGAACGATGGCATGGCGTGGGGTCTGTTCCCGCTGTTCTTCGTGGCGGCCGGCATGAATCTCGAGCAAGTCGGCATAGTGGTGGCCGTCTATCCCGCCACCTGGGGCATCAGTCAGCTGTTCACCGGGGCCTGGTCCGACCGGGCGGGGCGCAAGTGGCTCATCGTATTCGGCATGTGGGTCCAGGCGATCGGCATCGCAGTGGTGATCGTGGCGGCCGGATTTGCGGGTTTCGCCAGTGGCGCGGCCCTGTTGGGCGCCGGCACGGCGATGGTCTACCCGACGCTCCTTGCCGCGATCGGCGACGTCGCGCATCCGTCGTGGCGCGCCTCGTCCGTCGGCGTGTATCGCCTGTGGCGCGACCTCGGCTATGCCGTGGGGGCGGTGTTGGCAGGCCTGGTCGCCGATGCACTCGGGCTCGCGGCAGCCATGTGGGTGGTCGCCGCGGTCACGTTCGCCTCCGGGGGTGTGGTCGCGTTGCGAATGACCGAGACGCTGAACCGCAGCACCGGAAGTCTGATCATGGGCAAGACGCTGTGAGGGGTTCCAGATGGCCGAACGTCAGCTGACCGACTGGACCGCGTGGGCCGACCAGATTCGGGGTTTCCGCGCGTGATCAGCGAGCTGCCCATCTACCTCGACCACAACGCCACGACACCGGTCCTGCCCGAGGTCGTGGACGCGATGCTGCCGTACTTGCGTGAGCACTTCGGCAATCCGTCGAGCGTTCACGTCTACGGCCACAAGGCCCTGGCGGCGGTCGCACTGGCCCGCGCCCAGGTAGCCGCACTGCTCGGGTGCGACACCGACGAGATCGTCTTCACTTCCGGCGGTACCGAGGCCAACAACATTGCGATCCGCGGCGTATGCGAGGCCCGTGCGGATCGCCGTCACGTCGTCACGACCGTGATCGAACATCCGGCGACCGAGCAGCCCTGCGTCTGGCTGCAGCTGCACGGTTGGCGCGTGACGCGGATCGGCGTCGATTCCGTTGGACGGGCGCGCGTCGACGAAGCGCGCGCCGCGACTACTGCCGCCACGGCTCTGGTGACGGTGATGCACTCCAACAACGAGACCGGGGTGCTGCAACCGACCGCTGATCTCACGAACCTGGCACAGGAGCGGGGCGCCCTCATCCATACGGATGCCGCGCAGTCTGTCGGCAAGGTCCCGGTCCATGTGCGCGAACTCGGTGTCGACCTGCTTTCCGTGGCTGGCCATAAACTGTATGCACCGAAAGGGATTGGTGCGCTGTACGTGCGCCGCGGGACTCCGCTGCGTCCTTTCGTGCTTGGCGCGGGTCACGAACACGGGCTGCGACCGGGTACTGAGAACGTCGCGTTCATCGTCGGGCTCGGTCTCGCATGCGAGTTCGCGGCGCGGGACCTGGATGCCCTGGCGGCACGAATGCGGCGGCTGCGTGACGAACTCTGGGAGCGCCTGGTTCGCGAAATCCCGGACCTCCAGCTGAACGGCGACCCGGTGCGACGCCTCCCGAATACACTGAGCGTTCGTTTCCCGCGCGTTTCCGGGAACGATGTTCTGGCGGGCGCAACGGCCGTGGCCGCGTCAACGGGCTCGGCGTGTCATGCGGGCCACGAGAGAGCACCCGGAGTAATCCTGGCAATGGGTGTCTCGGAGGCGGAGGCGCTAGGTACCATCCGCCTCACCGTGGGCAGGGGAACGACGGCGGAGGATGTGTCGCGAGCCGCTGAAGCCTTGATCGGGTCCTGGCACCGAACTCGATCGAGGCAGAGGTGACTCGGCTCGAAGCCGGGAAGTAGCAATGCGCGACTGAGCGGACGTCGCCGATGCCGAACATGGCTCTGCGAAGGCGACCGGACTACGGGCCGGCTATAGTAGCCATCGACGCGAACGCGCCCGAAGCGTCCGAGGATCATCGCCCGATGCTTCTCCCGTCAGAACACCCGCTGCGCCACGCACTCAATGCGGAGTTGCACGCGCGCCAGCCCGAAGCCCTCTCGGCCCCGCTGCGACTGACGTTCCTGGCGCTCTACTCCGAGCCGTCGCAGCGCTCCCGGGAACTGGACCATGTCGGTGCGCTGGCAGTCCGGCTGGGCGTCCAGCCACCACCGCCCGACGCAGCGCATTTCAGCGCCGACCTCGGCGCATTCCGGCTCAAGTTCGAACGGCACTCCGAGTTCACGCGCTACAAATTCATTGCTGCCGGTGCGGTCGATGAGCCGTTCGAGCAGACGGCGCTGCAAGCTGTTCCCGCGGAGTGGCTCGCACAGTTGCCCGGCCGGCTGCTGGTGGCGACGCACGTGTTGCTGTTGCCCGCGCCGGCGACGATGCCCGACGTCGAGTCGCTGGCCACGCGTTACTTTGCGGGCAATGCGCTGGTCGGCTCCAGCATCGCCGGCGGCTCGGGGCTGGCTTTCACCGACTACCGCTTGCACGGCGGGTTCGGCCGGCTGGTCGTGCTGGACCGCGGCATGTCGCCACGACAGGCCGGCCGGATGATCCAGCGGCTGCTCGAGATCGATGCCTACCGGCTCATGGCCTTGCTGGCGCTGCCGGTCGCTCAGGGCCTGTCGCCGTGGCTGGGTCATGCGGAGAGCGAGCTGGCCGACGTCAGCGCCTCGCTCGTGGAAGCCAACGAGGCGAACGAACCGGCGCTGCTCGACAAGCTCACGCGTCTCGAGGCGCAGATCGAGAGCCGGGAGTCGGAGCACCATTTCCGGTTCACGGCGGCCGAGGCCTATCACGGCCTCGTGCAGCGGCGCATCGAGGAGCTGCGCGAAGTGCGGATCGACGGCGTGCAGAACTTCGAGGAATTCACCGGACGGCGACTCGGGCCGGCGATGAGCACCTGCCGGTCGGTCTGGGCACGACTCGAGTCGTTGTCGCAACGTGTGGCGCGGGCGACCCAGCTGCTGT
>DASSJN010000057.1:0-5902 GCA_035691185.1 Steroidobacteraceae bacterium | reverse complement strand
TGGATCGCCGGCGCCGCGCCGCTTGATCGCGACCCTCACCCCAACCCTCTCCCACTGCGTGGGCGAGGGGGCCGGAACCTCTTCCGCTCGCGGGCTGCTCCACCTCTCCCGCGCGCGGGAGAGGTCGGCCGCAGGCCGGGTGACTGTAAGCGGTCTTCTGCGACGTCGACGGCACGCCCGCCGACGATCCGATCCGGCGGAGCCACGAGCAACGTATAACGCAACCTTGACATACTATATTGAGTATAGACATTATTCGGCATGTGGCGCATCGAGGAGCACCGCCGGTTCGACAGGCAGCTCTCGGGATCGGTGCCGATCGAGATCCTGAAGCGCTACGAGAAATGGAAGGACATCGCCGCGCTGTCGGGGCCCACCGGGCTTCGCGCCATCAAGGGCTTTCATGACGAGGCTTTTCCTGGACAATGGAAGAGGCATCGATCGTGCCGACTCGGTCTCAAGTGGCGAGTGATCTACCGAGTGACGGCCCAGGCGTTGCTGATACAAGTCGTCCATGTCACACCGCACGACTATCGGAGACCATGACATGAAGGAATTCAAGCCGGCGCGGCGCCGTGTAGAGGTATCGGTAGGCGAGTCGGTGCGCATTCTTCGGGAGCTGCAGGAGTTGTCGCAGAGCCAGCTCTCGGCGGCCACCGGTATCCCCCAGGCCACGATCTCGGCGGTCGAAAACGGTCGCGTCAATCTGGGAGTGGAGCGCGCGAAAGTCCTCGCACGCGCGCTCAAGTGTCATCCAGCCGTGCTCGTATTCCCAGGCTGGGACGTTGAGCGCGAATCGGTCGCCTGATCCTGTTGCGCTCGAGCAGGGGCTGCTGCGTATAGTGAGGGCTCCGATTGCTGAAAGCGCTGCTCTGGGACGTCGACGGTACGCTCGCCGAGACCGAGCGTGACGGCCACCTCGTCGCCTTCAACGCGGCCTTCGAGGAATTCGGGCTTCCCTGGCGCTGGAGCGAGGAGCGGTACGCCGAGTTGCTGCGCGTCGCCGGCGGATTCGAGCGGCTGCTTCACTTCCTCGAATCGGAACCCCGCGGGTCGTCGAGCAAGGACGAGCGTCGGACGCTGGCGCGGCGACTGCACCTGCGGAAGAACGAGCTTTACGTGGGACGGGTCGAGGAAGGCGCCGTCCCGCTCCGGCCCGGCGTGCGAGAGTTGATGGACGATTGCGCCCGTGCCGGGGTCTTCATGGCGATCGTGACGACGACGAGCCGTGGCAATGCCGAAGCCCTGCTGCGGGTGAACCTCGGCGGAGACTGGCAGCGACGCTTCGCCGCACTCGTCGGGGCCGAGGACGCGCCGCGCAAGAAGCCCGATCCGCAGGCCTATCGGGTCGCATTGGAACTGCTCGGCCTCGAGGCGCACGAGGCGGTCGCCATCGAGGACTCCCCGGCCGGGCTCGAATCGGCGCTCGCGGCGGGCGTCCCCGTCGTCATGGCGCGCAGCCGGTTCTTCGCAGATGCGCCGGTCAACGGCGCGATCGCGGCCGGGCCAGGCCTCGAACGTGCCGCCGGTTGGGAACCTGCGCCCAGCGAAACGAGCGGCCGCATCGGGCTCGCGCAAATCCGCGCGTGGCACCGCCTTGGGTCCTCTACCTCTCCCGTTCGCGGGAGAGGTCGTGCGTAGGCGCGGGCGAGGGCCGGGGAACGCCGGAGGCGACGTCGGGTCCAAAGTCGAGGCGGCGCCGGCCGGTCCGCCGGGTATCGATTGAGGAGACGAGGTTCATGGCCACGGGTTGGGCCGGCGACGGCGCCGTACAGCAGCAGATCGACGACAGCATCGAGGACGCGATCAAGCGCGCCCGCGCGCAGCTCCCGAGCGGACCGAGCCTGACTCACTGCGAGGAATGCGGCGAGGAAATCCCCGAACCCCGACGCCAGGCCGTGCCCGGCGTGCGGCTGTGCCTGCCGTGCCAGCACGAGCGCGATCGTCAGCAGGGCGCAGTGAGCCTCTACAACCGGCGCGGCTCGAAGGACAGCCAGCTGCGGTGACGACCGGCGCGCTAGCGATACAAGTCCTCGATCACGGGCCCGTACTTTTCCAGCACCACGCGGCGCTTCAGCTTTGACGTCGGCGTCAACTCGTCGCCGCCCGGCTGCCAGTCGCCGGGGAGCACCGCGAAACGCTTGATCTGCTCCACGCGCGAGAGCCGCGAGTTCGCCGCCGCCACCGCCGCGTCGAGCCGTGCGCGGATTTCGTTCTCGTCCAGCCGGGCGGACGCCTCCGGGTCGAGCACGAACAACGCCGTGTTGTACGGCCGACGGTCGCCGATGCAGACGGCATGGGCAATCAGCGAACTGGCCCCGCGCAAGTGGTGCTCGATGTTGGCCGGCGACATGTTCTTGCCGGCCGAGTTGATGATCAGTTCCTTCTTGCGATCGACGATCGTGACGTAACCGTCGTCGTCGATGCGCGCGACGTCGCCGGTGTGCAACCAGCCCTGGGCGTCGAGCGCCTCGGCCGTGTGGACCGGATCGCCGCGATAGCCCTTCATGACGAGCGGTGCACGCACCAGCAGCTCGCCGTCGTCGAGCACGCGCAGTTCGACGCCCGGCATCGGCCGGCCGACGCTGCCGACGCGCACGTCGTGCGGCGGATTCAACGTGGCGAAACAGGAGAGCTCCGACATGCCCCAGCCTTCGAGCAGCGGCAGGCCGAGCGCGTTGAAGTAATGCAGCACGTCGGTCGCGATCGGCGCCGCGGCCGAGATGCACCAGACCGCCTGGTCGAGACCGATGCGCGCGCGCACGGCAGCCTTCGCCGCGTCCGGCAGCCGGGCAGGATCCGCGATGCCGACCAGTTCGAGGCCCGCCTTGAGCTTCTCCCACACGCGCGGGACCCCGCCGAAGAGCGTCGGACGCACCGCGGGCAGCGCCGCCCCGACCTGCCGGTGATCGGCGACGGACGTCACCGTCATGCCGGAACAGATCGACAAGCTGTAGTGGGACAGCACCCGGTCGCCGACGTGGGCACTCGGCAGGTAGGAGATGCCGCGACCGCCGCGCGGCACCGGCAGCACCGCGTCGACGGCGCGACTCTGGAACAGGACGCCGGCGTGGCTGAGCTGCGCGGCTTTCGGCGGCCCCGTCGTGCCCGAGGTGTAGATCAGCGTCACCACGTCGTCGGGCTCGACCGAGCGCCAGGCGGCGTCGAAGTCGAATCCGGGCGCGCGGCGCCGGGCCAGTTCGTCGAGCGTGATCGTGCCCGGTGCGTCGCCGTCGACCAGCACGACGTGCTCGACCTCGCGCGTGCGGGCCTCGAGCACGTTCGGCAGGAACCGTCGTTCGGTCACGATCACACGGTTCTGCGCGTTGCGGAATACGTGATCGAGCTGTTCCGGGCTCGACGTGTTGTAGACCGAGAAGGGCGTGGCGCCGAGGTGCATCGCCGCGGTGTCGGCGAGGTTGAACTCGGGCCGGTTCGTCAGCATGAGCCCAACGGTGTCGCCGCGACCGATGCCGAGCGTGTGCAGGCCTCCGGCCAGGGCGCGCACGCGCGCCGCGTACTCCGCGAAGGTGAACTCGAGCCCGCCGCCGAAGGTGCGATGGGCGAGCTGCTCCGGTCGCTGGGCGACCGTGGCCTGGAATGCTTCGCAGAGCGTCGCCGCGTGGAGTTGCGCGTTGCCACCGCCGCGACCTTGCATCGACGTTGCCATGTGCGCGACTCCCCCGATCGAAGCCAGTCCGGCGCCTGCTATCGACGCGGCCAGGGCGCCAGCGGGCGACTGACGCCCGGCGCGATCGGCTCGCCGCCGTCGCGCTCGCGCACCGCCTGCTTGAACCCCGCCTGCTCCGCGCGCTGCTTGAACCAGACCCCCTCGGGAGTGTGCCGCGTGATGCCGTCGAACAGCGTCGCGAAGCGCTGCGTGTTGGCGAGCCCCATCGCGTCGTACGCCTGGTTCACCATCATCTTCTGCATCATGAGCTGGTTCTTCGGCACCGCCGCGATGCGTGCCGCCAGCGTCGCGACGCGCGCGTCGAGCTCCGCGCGTGGTACGGCTTCGAGCACGAGGCCCAGGCGTGCCGCCTCGCGGCCGTCGACGAGGTCGCCGGTCAGCAGCATGCGCTTGGCCCGCTCCGCGCCGAGCCGATAGACCCACATCGCGGTCGTGGGACAGCCCCAGACGCGCGCCGGCGGGTAGCCGATCACCGCCTCTTCGGCCATCACGACGAGGTCGCAGCAGAGCGCGATGTCGCTGCCGCCGGCCACGGCCGGCCCGTGCACGCGCGCGATCGTCGGCTTGAAGCTGCGCCACAGCGACATGAAGTGCTGCGTGAATTCGTGCATGCCGAAGAAGTCGGCCATCGGGTCCCACGGCCGCGCGTCGGCGGTTGCGTCGCCACTGCCGAGCTGGGAACCCGGCTGCTCACCCGCCGCCTCGGCGAAGTCGACGAGGTCGTAGCCGCTGCAGAAGCCCTCGCCTGCGCCGGTCAGCACGATGACGTGGACCGCGTCGTCACCATTGGCGGCATCGACCGCCGCGGCGATCTCCGCGGGCATCTCGAGGCTGATCGCGTTCATGCGCGCCGGCCGGTTCAGCGTGATCGTGGCGACGCGACCGTCGACGCGGTAGGCGATCGATCGATATGTCATCACGGCTGCTGGGCCTCGGCCGGTCGGCTGGCTCGGGAGACGTCTGACGCGCCATCAGCATATCCGGGCGGCCGGGGCCGATCCAGTGCGCGACGGCGGGCTCGCGTCCCCGGGTGAGGGCCCGCCACGGCGGTCAGAATCCCGACAGCCCGGCCCTCCGCCCACGGGCGCGCCTCGATCCGGTAAGATGGGCCGCTGACAATAAAGGGGAATCGCACATGGATTGGCTCATCACACTGATCGTCGGTGGCATCGTCGGCTGGCTGGCCAGCATCGTCATGAAGACCAATGCCCAGATGGGCATCATCGCCAACGTGCTGGTGGGCATCGTCGGTTCGTTCCTGGGCTACTGGCTTGCCGGGGCGCTGGGTCTCGCGCCGACGGGCGGCGTCCTGCGCTTCGTCGTGGCGCTCATCGGCGCGATCGTGCTGATCTTCATCCTGCGCGCGCTCGGGCTGTTCAAGAAAGTCTGAGCCTCGGCGGAGGCGCGCGACCGCGGCTCCCGCGCACGAATCAACGCGTGGCCGCGGTCTCGAGCGCCGCCAGTGGCGCGCGATCGAAGTGGACCTCGTTGCGGGCCACCCGATCGCCGTCGAGCACCACGAGGTCCATGCCGTCGATCTCCACGATCGGCGCGTCCGGCCCGCGCCGGCGGAACGTGGCGTGCCAGAGCAGGGCGACGCCGTCGTGCCCGGCGAGGTCGTAGACCTCGCGCTTGGCCCAGGTCATGCGCCAGCCCGCGAACAGGCGCGTGAGGTAGCGGCGCATCGCGTCGCGGCCCGCGACCTCGCCACGCGTGTTCGGGTCGCGGTAGCGCAGGTCGTCCGTGTAGCAATCGAGCACGCGCTCCACGTCCTGCGAGTTCCAGGCATCGAGGAACTGCGTGGCGAGTCGATCCCGGCGATCCGTGTTCATGTCGACACCTCCTCCGTGACGGTGTACAGGCGACCAACGACACTCGGGCGCTCGTCTTCGGCGAAGAGCGCAAAAGTCGATGCTGCCGGCGTGCAGGCCGCGTGCAGCCGGACGCGCGCTCGGTGCAGGACCGGACCCTTGAGCCATGCGTCGAGTCGCAGGGGGAACCCGTCGCCACTGTTCGTGCGAGGGCGTGGCAGGTGCGCCAGGCACTGACCCAGCACGCGGGGCGGGTGATAGAGGGCGCGACGGAAACCCATGCGGCGCGCGTACCCGTCCCACATGTGAATGCCGTTGTAGTCGCCGGTGAAGCGGCCGAAGCGCACGTGATCGCCGTCGGCCATGGTCCAGCGGGCGATCTCGGGCCCGAATTCCGTCG
>DASSJN010000056.1:0-8793 GCA_035691185.1 Steroidobacteraceae bacterium | reverse complement strand
ACTGTCGTGGGCTAGGGCACCCAGGGGGACGGGCAGCTTCATCCGGAAATGCGCCCCGGGAAACTCGCCATCCACCAGCTCGATCGTCCCGCCGTGCGCATGGACGAATTCCTGCACCACGGACAGGCCAATGCCGGTGCCGCGCACGAGCCCACCCTGCGGCGTGGCGCCCTGGTAGAACGCGTCGAAGATCCGCGCGCGCTCCTCGGCCGGGATGCCCGGCCCCGTGTCGGCGACGTCGAACAGCAGTTGCTGGCCGCGCTCGTCGTGCGCGGCGCGCAGGGTGATCGTGCCGCCGTCCGGCGTGAATTTGACGGCGTTCGAGATCAGGTTGTCGAGAATCAGCTTGAGCTTGGCGCGATCGGCTTCCAGCGCAAGGTCCGGCACCTGCAGGTCGAGCCGGAGGTGGTGCGCGTTGATCGGCAGCTGGTACGTCTCGATGGCGCTCTTGACCAGGGGCAACAGCCGGATCTCGGTGGCCTCGAGCGTGCGGCGCCGCGCCTGCCACTCACTGTAGGAGAGCAGGTTCTCGATCAGCCGCTGCAGCCGCAGGCTGTTGTCGCGCAGGATGCCCGCCACTTCGCGCTGTTCGCTGCTGAGGGAGCCCACCGCACCCTCGATGAGCAGCTCGGTGCCCTCGCGGATGTTCGCGAGCGGGGTCTTGAGCTCGTGCGACATGTGCTGCAGGAACTTGTTGCGCTCCTCGGAGATCTCGAGCAGGCGCACGCGCAACCACTCGAGCTGTCGGCCCAGGGCCTGCAGGTCGGTGGGACCGACCACCTTGACGGGTTCGTTGAGACGGCCGTGGCCGATGTTGCCGATCGACTCGTCGATCTGCCGGATCGGTCGCGCCAGGAACACCGCGAACATGATGATCAGGGCCACCGTGATCGGCACGAGCGCCGCGGATTGCCAGAACAATCGCAGTCGCACGGCCTCCGTCTCGGCTTGCAGCTGCTTGAGCTCGGCGTCGGTCTGGGTGCTCGCCAGGTTCGACAACTGCCCGGCGTCCCGTGCGAGCTGGTTGAATTCGCGCAAGGTCCGGGCGATGCGCGGGGGTGACTCCGAGTCGACGGCGCTCTCGATCAGCGTGACGGTGTCCCGCATGCGCGCGATCACTTCGCCGCGCCCGTCGTTCCTGCCCGGCAGCGCCTGGAAGCCGTCGAGCGTTTCGAGCAGCAGCTTGCGATTCTGCTCGAACGTCTCGAGCAGGGCCGGCCGCGGGATGATCTGGTACAGACGCACGGTGCGCTCGAGCGACGAGGTCTGCCGCACGAGGGCCTGCGTGTACTGCGTCGCGGCAATGCCGTTCACGACGAGCTGTGCGCTCGCCGTGGACAGCGTGCGCATCTCGATCGCGGCGCTGATGGTGCCGAGCAGCGCTGGCAGCGCGACGATGACGAACCCCAGCAGGATCAGGCCGGTCAGCGAACGAGGGCGTAGGGAAATGAGTGCCATGACGATCGCCGAGGTTACACGACCGCCTGCTACTTGCCGCGGCCCGACGAGCGCTGCTTGCGGCTGTGGCTGGAAGGCCAGCTGGCCAGCTCCTGTCCCGAACGCTTGCCGGCGGCGAGATCTATGACTGCCGGTCGGCGCGGCACACAGAGCTCCCCCGCGGCGGCAGCCCCGGGCATCGCATAATGCAGGTGTGTCCAGTCCGCATCCCTACTCCGCCCTGACCCCCGACGTCGTCGTCGAGGCCGTCGAAAGGCTCGGCCACGTCTGCGACGGCCGCATCCTGGCGCTGAACAGCTACGAGAACCGCGTGTACCAGGTCGGGCGCGAGGAGGGCGGCCCCGTCGTCGTCAAGTTCTACCGTCCCGGGCGCTGGACGACGCCCGCCATCATCGAGGAGCACGAGTTCGCGCTCGAACTCGCGCGGGCCGAGATCCCCGTGATCGCGCCGGAGGTGCACGGCGGGCGCACGCTGTTCGAGCACGAAAGCTTCCGCTACGCGGTATACCCGCGGGCCGGTGGCCGCTGGCCCGAGCTGGGCAGCACGGACGACCGCCAGTGGATGGGCCGCTTCATCGCGCGCATCCATGCGATCGGGCGCACGCGAGGGTTCCGACACCGCGCTCGACTGGATCTGGACAGGCTGGGATACGACACGGTCGACTACCTGCTCGAGGCGGGCTGGATCCCGGCGCACATCGAATCGGCGTACGAATCCGTCGTCGCAGACGCACTCGAGCGTGTCGCGCTGCGCTTCGACGAGGCGCAGCCGTACCGCGAGTTGCGCCTGCATGGCGACTGTCATCCGGGCAACGTGCTCTGGACCGATGCGGGTCCGCACTTCGTCGACCTCGACGACTGCATGACGGGCCCCGCCATCCAGGACCTCTGGATGCTGCTGTCCGGGCGACCACCCGAGATGCGCGCGCAGCTCGACGACATCCTCGACGGCTATGCGGAGTTCGCGGATTTCGATGCGCACCAGACGATGCTGATCGAACCCCTGCGCACGTTGCGCATCATCCATTACGCGGGCTGGCTGGCGCGCCGCTGGGACGACCCGGCGTTCCCGCGCGCGTTTCCGTGGTTCCAGGAACCGAAATACTGGGAGCAGCACGTGCTCGACCTGCGCGAGCAGATTGCCGCCATGGAGGAGGAGTTCTGAGCCTGATCCCACCTCTCCCACTGCTTGGTGGGAGAGGTCGCCCGCAGGGCGGGTGAGGGCTCCCTGGTCTTCACCTCTCCCGCGCGAGCGGGAGAGGTCGCCCGCAGGGCGGGTGAGGGCATTGCCTTGACGCTTTTTTCACGATGGTCATCACGGGCGGTTGACGGGGCGTACCTAGAGTGCGCACCCATCGATCCACACGTCACACGCAAGGAGATGACCATGACCAGCCTGATTCGAGACGTCCTGTTCCCCTCGGTCGCCGCGGTCGGCCTGCTCGCGGCCGCCGCCATCGACACGGCCACGGCCGAGGAGGCGGCCCCGGCTGCCAAGCCGGCCGTGATCGCTGCGGCATCCGTCGGCGCGGTATCCCAGCAGGCGACGGCACCGTCGCACGAACGTGCACCGGTGGTGGCGCCGGCCGACGAGCAGGAGCGCAGCGTCATCGAGCGCCGCTGTGAGCGCACGGGCCGCATCGGCAAGTTCCGCATCACCCGGTGCGATTGAGACTGTCCAATACCTCTCCCACCGACCGGTGGGAGAGGTGTAGGAATAGTCGAACTGTCAACTGGCACGCACCCGCACCGCCCGCGACCCATCCGTCGCGGGCGCGGGTCGGGGAGAATTGCTAAATTGCCGGGATGAGCGCTCCCTCCTCGTCGAAGATCCTCGTCACCGGCGGCGCCGGGTACATCGGCAGTCACGTGGTTCGCCAGTTCGTCGAGCGGGGCGATCGCGTGGTCGTGCTCGACAATCTCTCCACCGGCTATCGCAGTGCCGTGCTTGGCGCGCCGCTCGTCGTCGGCAACACGGCCGACCCGGAACTCGTCGCACGCGTTCTGAGCGAACACCAGGTGCACACGGTGCTGCACTTCGCGGCGCACACGATCGTGCCGGAGTCCGTGGCGGACCCGCTGAAGTACTACGGCAACAACACTTGCGCGACGCGCAACCTGCTCGAGCAGTGCCACCGCGCGGGCGTGCAGCGCTTCGTCTTCTCGTCGACCGCGGCCGTTTATGGCATGCCGGCGGAGGGGCTCGCGCGCGAGGATTCGCCGACCGTACCGATCAACCCGTACGGCCTGTCGAAGCTCATGAGCGAGTGGATGCTGCGCGACGTCGCCGCGGCTTCGGACAGGCTGCGGTACGTCGCGCTCAGGTATTTCAACGTCGCGGGCAGCGAACCCGGCGGCCGCATCGGGCACAGCGCGCCCACGGCCACGCTGCTGGTGAAAGCGGCCTGCCAGGTGGCCGCGGGGGCACGCGAGAGCATTTCGATCTTCGGCACCGACTACCCGACGCCCGACGGCACGGGCGTGCGCGACTACATTCACGTCGAGGACCTCGCGGCCGCGCACCTGAAGGCGCTCGATTACCTCGGGCAGGGTGGGGCGTCGACGACGCTGAATTGCGGCTACGGCCACGGCTACAGCGTGCGCGAGGTGCTCGAGACGGTGGAGCGCGTCGCCGGGAGGAAGCTGAACGTCATCGAGGCGCCGCGCCGTGCGGGCGACCCACCGTCACTGGTCGCGCACGCCGAGCGGATTCGCCAGGTGCTGGGTTGGACGCCGCGGTACGACGATCTCGAAACGATCGTCCGCTCACAGCTCGAATGGGAGTACCGGCTCAAGCGCGAGCCGGAACTGATCCACAACTGAGGGGTGCTATCCTTCACCCTCCGAATTCCGCCCAGCCCGGTGACTCCGTGACCCGACGCGCCGACGCATCCGCGCCGCCAGCCAGCCTGTCATTTCGACCGGCCCGAACCTCTCGCATTGCGCTCGTCGCGATCTTGACGGCTTCCCTCGCTGCCTGCGGCGGCGGTGGTGGCGACGGCGGAGGTGGCGGAAACGGAGGCTGTCCGTCCAACGGGTTTCCGGGCGGTACGGTGACGGTCACCGGCCGCATCACTTACGAACGTGTCCCGTTCGAGTTCGACGCGACGGCGGGCCTCGATTACGCCGCCATCACCGCAGAGCCGGCGCGTGAAGTGATCGTCGAGGTCATCTCGTCGTCGGACCAGTCGGTGCTCGCCAGCACCACGACGGACGCGAACGGGTCGTACACGACCACCGTTTCGTCGAATACGAGCGTCAAGGTCCGCGCCAGGGCGCAGACGCGTCGCGCCACGCCGGGCTGGGACGTCCGCGTGCTCAACAATACCAACGGCAACGCGCTCTACGTGCTCGACTCGTCGGCGTTCTGTACGGATGCGGCGACCATTACGAAGAACCTGCTGGCGGACTCCGGCTGGCCGGATTTCGGCGGCACGAACTACGCCAGCACACGCGCCTCCGCGCCGTTCGCGATCCTCGACTCGATCTATTCGGCCGTGCAGTTCGTGCGGGCGAACGGCGGTTCTGCGTTGCACCTGCCCGCGCTGAGCGTCTTCTGGAGCAAGGACAACCGTGGCACGGGGAACTGGGACCCCGGCATCGGCGAGATCTCGACTGGAACGCAGTACAGCAACCAGGCCATCGGCGGGTTTCCCGCAGGCATCTACGTGCTCGGCGACGAAGGCGCGGACACGGACGAATTCGACCAGCACGTCATCGTGCACGAATTCCAGCATTTCCTGGAGGATGCAATCAGTCGGACCGAATCGCCGGCCGGTCCACATACGCTGGAGGACAAGCTCGACATGCGCCTCGCGTTCAGCGAAGGCTATGCCAACGCCTTCTCCGCGATGGTGCTGGACGACCCGGTCTATCGCGACTCGTTCGGCACGCAGCAGGCGGAGAGCTTCTTCATCGATCTCGAGAGCAACGCGAACTCGCCGGCCGGCTTCTTCAATGAGGGCTCGGTGCAGTCCCTGGTCCTGGACCTGTACGACGCCGCGTCCGACGGCCAGGACAGCGTGGCGCTCGGCTTCGCGCCGATGCTCGATGCGCTGACGAACGAACTGCGCAATGGCGCCGCGCTCGTGAGCCTGTATCCGTTCGTCGCGGCACTGAGGGCGGACCCTGGCGCGCCCGTGGCCGCCATCGACGCTCTCGTGGAATCGCAGCAGGTGTTCGGCACCGGCCCATACGGGGCCGGCGAGACCAACTTCGGTGGCATCACGGAAGCCGAGCCGGTGTATGCCCCGTTGACGCTCGGTGGCGGGGCCACGCGTGTTTGTGGTACGCGGGCGGCGGGTACGTACAACAAGCTCGGCAACCGACGGTTCCTGCGGTTTTCGCTCGCGAGCGCCACCGACGTGACCATCCGTGTCGAGTACACTTCGACCGGCTCGCAGACTGGCGGACCGGATCCGGACCCGGATCTGGTCCTGTACCAGGCCGGGTTGCTCGATTTTTCGCAGGAGACGGGAACGTCCGAAGTGCTGCCGATCGCGCTGGGCGCCGGCGATTACGTCCTCGAGGTCTACGAATACAGCCATGTCGATATCGACGAAAACGCGTCGCGCCGCGGCGTCACGTGCATGAACGTGAGCATTTCGTGATCGGCGTACCATCGGGTCCACGACGGGTGTGGAATAGATACGTGTCCGCTGACAGTCCAGCCGGGCAGGGACGGGGAGTGACGATGCAGAGGTTCGTGCGTGCGATGGCGGTTGCGCTCGTCGGTGGCGTGCTCGCCGCCGGATGCGGCGGTGGTGACGAGGATGCGGGCCACGCTTCGACCGGAGCAGCGAACCAGTCGAAGCCCGGGGACAAGCCCACCCCGGGCGCGGCGCCGACTGTCAAGATCGAGGACCCGGCCGAGGCGCACCTTGCGACGGCGGTCGCGGATACGAAGACCATGGCGCCGATCGACCTGCTGTACGACCTGCCCGCGAAGCCGGAGATCGGCCAGCCCTTCGCGCTCGAACTCGTCGTGAAGCCGCGAATGCTCGCCGACGCGCTCGACGTCGAGATCGGCGAGTCGCCGGGTATCGCGATCGAAGGCGAGCGCATGACGCGCTTCCTCAATGTCGAGGCCGGCCAGCCGTACAAGTTCACCGTCACGGCGCGCAGCGATGCGCCCGGCCTGTACTACGTCACGGTCATCGCCAAAGTGTCGACGCAGGTCCAGACGCAGGGTCGCGCGTTCTCCGTGCCGGTGGTCATCGGCACGCCTCCCGCGGCGCAGAAGACCGAGCCGCAGAAGGACGCCTCGGGCCAGCCCGTCGAGTCGATGCCCGCCAAGGAGCAGTAAGCCCGGAAAACAGGGACACTCCGAATTTCGGCGGAAATTCGGAGTGTCCCTATTTCCGTTATACTTCGCGCCCTTTTTCGGGCCGGTCCCGGCCCCTGGCGCAGCCCGTGTCCTCCAACCCGACCCAGAACCTCCGCAACATCGCGATCATCGCGCATGTCGACCACGGCAAGACCACGCTGGTCGACCAGCTGCTGAAGCAGTCCGGCACCTTCGACTCCCGCACCATCGTGCCGGACCGCGTCATGGATTCGAACGTGCTCGAGCGCGAACGCGGCATCACGATCCTGGCGAAGAACACGGCGATCCGCTGGAACGACTACCGCATCAACATCGTCGACACGCCCGGCCACGCCGACTTCGGCGGAGAGGTCGAGCGCGTGCTGTCCATGGTCGACTCGGTGCTGCTGCTGGTCGACGCGGTCGACGGCCCGATGCCGCAGACCCGCTTCGTCACGCAGAAGGCGTTCGCGCACGGCCTGCGACCGATCGTCGTCATCAACAAGATCGACCGCCACGAGGCGCGACCCAACTGGGTGCTCGACCAGACGTTCGACCTGTTCGACCGCCTCGGCGCGACCGAAGCGCAACTCGACTTCCCGGTGGTCTACACCTCCGCGATCCAAGGGTTCGCGACGTTCGATCCCGGACATCGCGGCGGCGACATGACCTCGCTGTTCGAGACCATCGTCCAGCATTGCCCGCCACCCGACGTGAACATCGACGGCCCGCTGCAGCTGCAGGTCTCCCAGCTCGACTATTCGAGCTACGTCGGCGCGATTGGCATCGGCCGGATCAAGCGCGGCAGGATCCGCAAGGGCATCAACGTGACGGTGGTCGACCGCACGGGCCACGCGCGCTCGGAGAAGATCATGCAGGTGCTCGGCTTCCACGGCCTGAACCGCGTCGAGGTGGACGAGGCGGGCGCCGGCGACATCGTCGCCTTTTCGGGCATCGAGGTCCCTGCGATCTCGGACACGCTCTGCGACCCGGAGCGTCCCGAGGCGTTGCCGCCGCTCGTCGTGGACGAGCCGACCATCGGCATGACGTTCGAGGTCAACACCTCGCCGTTCGCCGGGCGCGAAGGCAAGTACCTCACGAGCCGGCAGATCCGCGAGCGGCTGTTCCGCGAAGCGCTCAAGAACGTCGCGCTGCGGGTCGAGGAAACGGACGACCCGGACAAGTACCAGGTCTACGGCCGCGGCGAGCTGCACCTGGGCGTGCTGCTCGAGAACATGCGTCGCGAAGGCTACGAAATCGCCGTCTCGCGGCCGCGTGTGGTGATCAAGGAGATCGACGGCGCCAAGAACGAACCGTTCGAGATCCTCGCCGTCGACATCGAGGACTCGAGCCAGGGCGCGGTGATGACCGCGCTCGGCAGCCGGGGCGGACAGTTGCAGGCGATGCACCCGGACGGCAAGGGCCGCGTGCGACTCGATTACATCATTCCGGCGCGCGGCCTGATCGGGTTCCAGACCGAGTTTCGCACGATGACGTCGGGGCTCGGCCTGCTGTTCCACGTGTTCGACCACTACGCGCCCGTGTCCGAGCGCGAGATCGCGAGCCGCCAGAACGGCGTGATGATCTCGAATGCGCAGGGCACCGTGCTCGCGTATGCGCTCTTCAACCTGCAGGAGCGCGGCAAGCTCATGGTCACCCACGGCGACGAGGTCTACGAGGGGCAGCTCGTCGGCATCCACTCGCGCGACAACGACCTCGTCGTCAATCCGCTCAAGGCCAAGAAGCTGACCAACATCCGCGCGGCGGGCCGTGACGAGAACATCATCCTGACCACGCCGGTGCGCTTCACGCTCGAACAGGCGATGGAGTTCATCGAAGACGACGAACTCGTGGAGATCACGCCGCAGTCGATCCGGCTGCGAAAGCGGTTGCTGAAGGAGCAGGACCGGAAGCGGTCCGGTCGCGCGTCGGCCGAGGCCGAATAATCGGACTTCCCACCGCGTTCTTCACCGCTCCGGTGCGCGGGAGAGGTCGGCCGCAGGCCGGGTGAGGGCTCCGTTCCTCACCTC
>DASSJN010000055.1:0-11508 GCA_035691185.1 Steroidobacteraceae bacterium | reverse complement strand
CGCACCGTGAGCGCCGGGTCGTCGGCGAGCACGGTCCCGATGCCGGTCAGCACGGCCGACGCGCGCGCGCGTAGCCGCTGCACGTCCGCACGTGCGGCCGGCCCCGTGATCCACTTGCTCGAGCCGTCGGCGAGCGCGGTGCGACCATCGAGGCTCGAGGCGAGCTTGACGGTGACCCAGGGCCGCCCGCGCGTCATGCGGCAGACGAAACCACGGTTGAGTTCGGCGGCCTGCGCGCCGAGCAGGCCGACGTGCACGTCGATGCCCGCCTCCTGCAGTCGGCGCACGCCCTCGCCCGCGACGCGCGGGTTGGGGTCCTCCATGGCGACGACGACGCGCTTCGGCGCGGCCGCCAGCAAGGCCTCGACGCAAGGCGGCGTGCGGCCGTGGTGCGAACAGGGTTCGAGCGTGACGTAGACCGTGCCTTCGCGGTCGTGGCCCTGCGACTGCCGCAGCGCCAGCACTTCGGCGTGCGGTTCACCGGCTCGCTGATGCCAGCCCTCGCCCACGACCTTGCCGGCCGAATCGAGCACCACGCAGCCGACCGCAGGATTCGGCGCAGTCGAGAACAGGCCGCGTGCAGCGAGCTCGAGCGCGCGTGCCATGTGCGCGTGGTCCGCGACCGAAACAGGCTCGCTCCTCACGTCCACCTACTTCCTGCCGTCGTCGTCGGTGTCCGGGCCGCGTGCACCGCCACCCGGCAGCGGGCCCTCGCCGGCGGACCAGAGCGCGAGCTGGACGTCCTCGGCCGAGCGCGGTCGTCGGTGACGCAGCCTTTCGATTTCTTCACGGAACGCGTCGACGTCCTGGAAGCTGCGGTAAACGGAGGCGAACCGCACGTACGCGACCTCGTCCAGCTGGTGCAGCTCGTCCATGACCAGCTCGCCGATCAGTCGCGCCGGTACCTCACGCTCGCCCAGCGTGCGCAGCTTGTGGCAGACGTGGTTGACCGCCGCGTCGAGCGCTTCGCTCGCGACCGGCCGCTTCTCGAGCGCCTTCATCATCCCCGAACGCAGCTTCGCTTCGTCGAACGGTTCGCGGGTGGAGTCGCTCTTGACCACGCGCGGCATGACGAGTTCGGCCGATTCGAAAGTAGTGAAGCGCTCGCCGCAGCGCAGGCACTCACGGCGGCGACGCACCTGCTGCCCCTCGGCGGAGAGGCGCGAATCGATGACTTTCGTTTCCTCGAACGAGCAGAACGGACAGTACACGGTGGTGATCTCCGCCCTGCGCGCTGCTCGTCCGGGGTCAGCGGCCGTAGACCGGGAAGCGGCGGCACATCTCCTGCACGGCGGCGCGCGTGTTCGCGATCACCGTCTCGTCGTGGACGTCCGCGAGCACGTCGGACATCCAGTGCGCGAGCTGCGTGACCTCGGCCTCCTTGAAACCCCGCGTGGTCACCGCAGGGGTGCCGATGCGGATGCCGCTCGTGACCATGGGCGGGCGCGGGTCGTTCGGCACGGAGTTCTTGTTGACGGTGATCTGCGAGCGGCCGAGCGCCGCATCCGCTTCCTTGCCCGTGAACGGCTTGTCGCTCAGGTCGAGCAGGAACAGGTGATTGTCCGTGCCGCCGGAGACGACGCGGATGCCGCGCTCCTGGAACACCCTGACCATGGCGCGCGCATTCGCGACCACCTGCGTCTGGTATGCGACGAACTCCGGCTGCTGCGCCTCGAGGAACGCGACCGCCTTCGCCGCGATCACGTGCATGAGCGGACCGCCCTGCGTGCCGGGGAAGATCATCGAGTTGAGCTTCTTCGTGATCTCCTCGTTCTCGCGCGCGAGAATCAGCCCGCCGCGCGGACCTCGCAGCGTCTTGTGCGTCGTCGACGTCACGACGTCGGCGAACGGCACGGGGTTCGGGTAGACGCCGGCCGCGATGAGACCGGCGACGTGCGCCATGTCCACGAGGAAGTACGCGCCGACGGCGTCCGCGATTTCGCGGAAGCGCGGATAGTTCAGCACGCGCGAGTACGCCGAGAACCCCGCGATGATCATCTTCGGCCTGTGCTCGCGCGCGAGGCGCTCCACCTGGTCGTAGTCGATCTCGCCCGTGGAGGCGTCCAGGCCGTACTGCACGGCATTGAAGATCTTGCCGGAGAAGTTGACCTTGGCGCCGTGCGTGAGGTGACCGCCGTGGTCGAGGCTCATGCCGAGCAGCGTGTCGCCCGGCTTCAGCAGCGCGAAATACGCGGCGGCATTGGCCTGCGAACCGGAGTGGGCCTGCACGTTCGCATAGGCGGCGCCGAAGAGCTTCTTCGCGCGCTCGATGGCGAGCTGCTCGGCCACGTCGACGAATTCACACCCGCCGTAATACCGCTTCCCGGGGTAGCCCTCGGCGTACTTGTTCGTGAGTACCGAGCCCTGGGCCTCGAGCACCCGCGGGGTCGCGTAGTTCTCGGACGCGATCAGTTCGATGTGGTCTTCCTGGCGGGCGCGTTCGTGCTCGAGGGCGGCCGCGAGTTCGGGGTCGAACGCGGCGATGGACATACTGGCGGGAAACATGGGCTCTCCACGGTCGAGGACTTCCAATTGTAGCCGATGCGCTCGGGACGACCGCTCGAATCAGCTCGACAGTGTTTCGTCGCGAGCCTGCGCATTTATCGCCCCGGACGGGTACCTCCCGAGTCGCGGCCGAGGACGCCCCCGCAAACCCGGCGTTGTGGACTTACTCCGATTTCATTCGAATCGCATGGGACACGCAATGAGCGGCGGCTGGCGCTAACCCGCCGCGACGAAGGCCTCCACGACGCGCGTCCAGGCGCGTGCCAGGTTCTGCCGGTTGTAGCCGCCGCCGCCCATCGCGAGCACGCGACCGTGGCCGAGCTGGTCCGCGATCAGGCAGACGGCAGCGGCCGCGTGCGCATGCGCCTCCTCGCTGAACGCGAGGTGGGTGATCGGGTCGCCGGCGAGGCTGTCCGCGCCACACTGCAACAGGATGAAGTCGGGTTTCGTCTCCAGCAGGTAGCCTTCGATCCGCCGCCAGGCGCGCAGGAAGTCGTCGTCCGTCGCACCCGGCGGCAACGGCAGGTTGAGCTTCGTGCCGCGCGCTTCGCCCGCGCCGGTCTCCTCGGCGGCCCCCGTGCCGGGGTAGAGATAGCGCCCGTCCTCGTGGATGTCGGCGAACAGCAAATCCGGGTCCGACTCGAACGCATAGAAGACACCGTCACCGTGGTGCGCGTCGATGTCGACGTAGGCCACGCGCCGGATGCCGTGCCGCCGCCTGAGCAGTTCGATGGCTACGCCACAGTCGTTGAACACGCAGAAGCCCGCCGCGCGGGTGCGGGAGGCGTGGTGCAGCCCGGCGATCGGGATGAACGCGCGCCGCGCGTTGCCTGCGACGATCTCCTCGAGCGCGCACAGCGTGGCGCCGACCACGAGGCTCGAGGCTTCGAAGATGCCCTTCGATGCGGGCGTGTCGCCGGCATCGAGGTAGCCGCGTCCCTCGCCCGACCTGCGGAGCACCAGGTCGACGTAATCGCGGCGGTGGAATGACTCCAGCTCGGCGCGCTCGGCCATGCGCGGCTCGGTGACCCGCAGCTTCGAATAAGCGGGGCTGCGGCGCATCTCGCGCAGGAAGGCGTCCTGCCGGTCCGGCCCGAACGGGTGTCCGTCGGCGAACCCGTAGCGGGAGAGGCCTTCGCCGGCCACGAGCACGACGGGGCGCGAGGCGGGGTTGGTCGTCGTTCGCGTCACGGGCCACCACCGGCCAGCGGAAGTCAGACGGTCGGGCAGCCTAGCAGCCGCGGTCGTCCGGCGGTAGCGTCGCCGGGGCCGGATGACCGATAATCGCCGGCCTTTTTTCCCCCGACCGGCCCGGGCACCGGGCCCCGAGCGCACCTCACGCCATGGCACAGTTCATCTACACCATGAATCGCGTCGGGAAGGTGGTTCCCCCGAAGCGGGTCATCCTTCGCGACATCTCCCTGAGCTTCTTCCCGGGCGCCAAGATCGGCGTGCTCGGCCTCAACGGGTCCGGCAAGTCGACGCTGCTCAGGATCATGGCCGGCATCGACAAGGAATTCGAAGGCGAGGCGCGGCCCCAGGCCGGCATCAAGATCGGCTTCCTGCCGCAGGAGCCGCAGCTCGACCCGACCAAGGACATACGCGGCAACGTCGAAGTCGCCGTCGCGCACATCAAGGAAGCACTGACGAAGCTCGACGCGGTCTACGCGGCCTATGCCGAGCCCGATGCGGACTTCGACAAGATCGCAGCCGAACAGGCACGGCTCGAGGCGGTCATCCAGGCCACGGACGGGCACAACCTCGAGCGCCAGCTCGAAGTGGCCGCCGACGCGCTGCGCCTGCCGCCGTGGGACGCGGACGTCACCAGGATCTCGGGCGGTGAACGCCGCCGCGTGGCGCTCTGCCAGCTCCTGCTGTCGAAGCCGGACATGCTGCTGCTCGACGAGCCGACGAACCACCTCGACGCCGAGTCGGTGCGCTGGCTCGAGCACTATCTCGAGCAGTACCCGGGCACAGTCATCGCCGTGACGCACGACCGCTACTTCCTCGACAACGTCGCCGGCTGGATCCTCGAGCTCGACCGGGGCCACGGCATCCCGTGGCAGGGCAACTACACCTCGTGGCTCGAGCAGAAGGAAGCACGGCTCAAGGTCGAGGAGCAGCAGCAGGAAGCGCTCAAGAAGATGCTCGCGCGCGAGCTCGAGTGGGTGCGGCAGAACCCGAAGGCGCGCCAGGCCAAGAGCAAGGCCCGCATGCAGCGTTTCGAGGAACTGCAGTCGCGGGAATTCCAGGAGCGCAACGAGACCAACGAGATCTACATCCCGCCGGGTCCGCGGCTCGGCGAACTGGTCATCGAGGCCAAAGGCCTGTCGAAGGCGTACGGCGACAAGGTGCTGTTCGAGAACCTGAGCTTCAACCTGCCGCAAGGCGGCATCGTCGGCATCATCGGCCCGAACGGCGCCGGCAAGACCACGCTGTTCCGCATGATCACCGGCCAGGAGACGGCCGACTCGGGTGAGATCCGCATCGGCCCGACCGTGCAGCTCGCGTACGTCGACCAGTCGCGCCAGTCGCTGGACGACAGGAAGACGGTCTGGCAGGAAATCTCGAACGGCCTCGACCTGCTCAAAGTCGGCAACTACGAGACGCCGTCGCGTGCCTACGTCGGCCGCTTCAATTTCCGCGGTTCGCAGCAGCAGCAGATCATCGGCGAGCTCTCCGGCGGCGAACGCAACCGGGTGCACCTCGCCAAGGTGCTCAAGGGAGGCGGCAACGTCATCCTGCTCGACGAGCCGACCAACGACCTCGACGTCGAAACGCTGCGTGCGCTCGAGGAGGCCCTGCTGTCGTTCCCGGGCTGCGCGGCCGTGATCTCGCACGACCGCTGGTTCCTCGACCGCATCGCCACGCACATTCTCGCCTTCGAGGGCAACAGCGAGGTAGTCTGGTTCGAGGGCAACTACTCGGAGTACGTCGATGACCTCAAGAAGCGACGCGGCGACGAGGCCGAACAGCCGCACCGCATGAGGTACCGCAGCCTGCATGCCTGAAAGCCGCGGCAATCCGCTCGAACTGGACGGCGCTTCGCTGACGCTCGAGCAGTTGCGCCGGTTCGAGTCGGCGCGCCCGACGGTCCGGATCGCGGCGTCGGCACGCGTACGCATGGAGCAGTCGGCTGCCGCGGTTGCCGCGACGGTCGACTCGGGGCGCGTGGCGTACGGCATCAACACGGGGTTCGGCGCGTTCGCGAACCGCGTCATTCCCGCCGCGAAGACGCGCAGGCTGCAGCTCAACCTCGTGCGCAGCCACGCCTGCGGCGTGGGCGAGCCGCTGCCGGCACCGATCGTGCGGCTCATGCTGCTGCTCAAAGCCAACGCGCTCGCCGCGGGTTACTCCGGCGTGCGCCCCGTCGTGGTCGATGCGCTCGTCGCGCTCCTGAACGCCGACGTGCTGCCCGTGATCCCGGCCCAGGGGTCCGTCGGGGCGTCGGGCGACCTCGCCCCGCTCGCGCACATGACGCTTGCACTGATCGGGGAAGGCGACGCGGATGCCTCCGGCGGGAACGGCGCGACGCGCTCGTTGTCCGGCGCCGACGTGATGCGCGCGGCGGGTCTCGAGCCGCTCGAACTGCAGGCGAAGGAAGGCCTCGCGCTGCTCAACGGCACGCAGTTGAGCCTCGCGCTCGCACTGGTGGGCCTGTTCCGAGCCGAGCGGCTGCTCGACGCGTCGGTCGTGTGTTGCGCGATGACCGTGGAGGGGCTCGCGGGCAGCCATGCGCCGTTCGACGACCGCGTCCACCAGGTGAGCCGGCTGCCCGGGCAGGTCGCCGCCGCGCGCAGGATCCGCGCGCTGCTCGCCTCCGACAGCGAGATACGGCGCAGCCACGAGAACTGCGAACGCGTGCAGGACCCGTACGCCGTCCGCTGCATGCCGCAGGTCTACGGCGCGGTCGAGCATACGCTCGGCCACGCGCGCGACGTGCTCGGCCATGCCGTCAACGGCGTGTCCGACAACCCGCTGATCTTCGGCGACGACGTGATCTCGGGCGGCAACTTCCACGCCGAGCCGATCGGGTTCATCAGCGACTTCCTCGCGATCGCAGTCGCCGAACTCGCGAGCACCTCGGAACGACGCATCGACCTGCTCGACCGGCGCGTCAACCCGAACCTGAACATGTTCCTCGCCGCGGAGCCCGGGCTCGAGTCGGGCTTCATGATGGCGCACGTCACGGCCGCGGCACTGGTGTCCGAGAACAAGACCTACGCGCATCCCGCGTCGGTCGACAGCCTGCCGACCTCGGCCGGCCAGGAAGACCACGTCAGCATGGCGCCCTGGGCCGGCCGCAAGCTGCTCAAGGTCTGCGACAACACGGCGCACGTGCTCGGCGTCGAATTGCTCGCAGCCGCGCATGCCCTCGACGCGATGAAGCCGCTCACGACGACCGTCGAGCTGCAACGCATCCACGGCGAAGTGCGCCGGATCGCGCCGTACCGGCCGGCCGACCATCGGCTCGACCGCGACATCGCACGGCTCGCGCAGTTCGTCGACTCGGGCGCGCTCTCGGCGCACGTGCCGAAGGGCTGACCTCGAGGGCGCAGCGCAGGCACCAGAATGCTCGGCGCCCTCCTCGTCATCGTCTTCTTCGGGTTCGTCGCGGTGCTGCTCGGGTTCAGCCGCTGGCTCGCCCGCCGGCCGTGGGCCGCGGCCGGCAACGTCGCGATCGGCGTGCTGCTGTTCGCCTTTGCGCACGCTTACTGGCCCGCCGTGCTGCACCTGCGGACCTACGAGGCGATGCCCGCGAACGCCATGGTCGCCCAGGTGCATTGCGAACGGACCGGGCCGCAGACGTACCGGCTGACGCTCACATGGCTGCCGCGGGGCCGGATGCAGGTCTACCAGATCACCGGCGACGAGTGGCGGATCGATGCGCGCACCCTCGTCTGGAGAGGTACCGCCGCCCGCATCGGCCTGTCCCCCAGCTTTCGCTTCGAGCGCCTGAGCGCGCGTTTCCTGCGAACCGGCACGCCGGCCGTGACCGATGCGGCCGCGACGACGATGCGCCTGCCCGAGGGGTATGCCCTCTCGGGCCCGGACGAGGTGGGCGACGACGTGTGGTCGCAGGCCCGCACCGGCCAGCGCTGGGCGGAGCACGTCGAGCCGGGACGCGTGTATGGGCCCTGGCGACCGCTCGTCGACGGGATGCGTTACGACGTGTGGATGACGCACGCGCCCGACACCCCGGATGCACGGCTGGACGCGCGGCCTGCAGGCGACGCGGGCGCTCGGGCGATGGGGTACACTCGGCCGCACAACGACAACGTTCGGACCACCCAAGGCTGACGCCATGTCCGTCTACGTCGATTCGAACAGCCGCCTGCACCACGACCAGGAGCGGAGCCTGGCGCTGATGTGCCCGCACTGCCAGGTGTACACGCACATCACGGCGGTTTCGGTGCCGCAGTTTTCCGAGCTGGTCGCGAGCCGGCCGAACCACGTCGGCGTGGTGTACCGCTGCGACTCCTGCAGCGCCCCGATCTTCCTCAAGTTCGCGGTCAAGATGTACGCCGCCAATCGCGTCGAGCTTGCGAACAACTTCGTCGAACTCGAGCGGGCTCGGGAGAAGTTCAACTTCACCTACCTGCCCGAGGAGGTCGAGCGACTCTTCCGAGAAGCGCTGGGCTGCTATTCCGCCGGCTTGTTCAATGCCTTCGCGTCGATGTGCCGCCGCACGACGCAGGCGGTGGTGCTCGACCTCGGCGACAATGGCCGGCTGCGGATCTTCGAGCAGGTGCGCGAGGCACGCGACCTCGCCGAGATCGACAGCGAGACGTTCGCGGTCGTGAAGAAGATACTGTTCGGCGCCGATGCCGACCCGAGCCCGCAACTGCCGGAACTCGGCTCGAACGAAGCCGGCGTGCTGCTCGAGCTCGTCAAGGACATGCTGTACGAGGCCTACGTCCGCAAGGGCAAGCTGCAGCAGGCGATGATGGTGCGGCGCTTCTTCGCCGAGGAAACGCTGGACAAGATCACGCCGATCGGAAGAGTGTCTAGTGTCTAGTGTTCAGTCGGAAGCGGACGCCGTTGGCGAGACGGCGCAGCCGGGCTTTACTGGACACTAACCACTAGACACTGAACACTGTCTACTCCACCCACACCCTGGCATTCCGGAACATCCTGGTCCAGCCGCCGTCCTCGCCCCAGTCCTCGGGGTGCCACGAGTTCTGGACGGTGCGGTAGACGCGCTCGGGGTGCGGCATCAGGATCGTCACGCGCCCGTCGATCGTCGTGAGGCCGGTGATCCCGGCCGGCGACCCGTTCGGGTTCGCCGGGTAGGTCGTGGCGACCCGCCCGTGGTTGTCGACCCAGCGCAGGCTCACCAGGCCGCCGGACACGCAGGTGCGCTCGGCGGCGGCGTCCGCGAACTCCGCGCGTCCTTCGCCGTGCGCGACGGCGATCGGCAGCACGGAACCTTCCATGCCCTGGAGGAAGATCGAGGGCGTCGCCAGCACCTCGACCAGCCCGACGCGGCCCTCGAACTGCTCGGAGCGGTTGCGCACGAAGCGCGGCCAGTGCGCCGCGCCGGGGATCAACGACTTCAACGCCGACATCATCTGGCACCCGTTGCAGACGCCGAGCGAGAAACTGTCGCGGCGCCCGAAAAACGCCTCGAACTGCTCGCGCAGCGCGGCATTGAACAGGATGGATTTGGCCCACCCCTCGCCGGCGCCGAGCACGTCGCCGTACGAGAACCCCCCACACGCGACTAGGCCCTTGAAGCGATCGAGCGTCATGCGGCCCGCGATGAGGTCCGTCATGTGCACGTCCGCGGGCCGGAACCCCGCACGGTCGAACACCGCAGCCATCTCGACCTGGCTGTTGACGCCCTGCTCGCGCAGGATCGCCACCTCGGGGCGGGCGCCACGCAGCACATACGGCGCGGCGACGTCCTCCGCCGGATCGTAGCTCAGGTGGGCGAACAGCCCCGGGTCCTTCGGGTCGACGGCGCGCTCGTGCTCTTCGCGCGCGCACACCGGGTGGTCGCGCAGGGACTGCATCCGGTAGCTCGTCTCCGACCACGCCGTGCGCAGTTCCGTGCGTGTCGTCTCGAGCAGCATCGTGCCGGTCGCGTCGGCGATCGCGACACGGTCCATGGCTTCGACGGAGCCCAGGTCGCGCACGCAAGGGCCCAGACCGACCGCGGCGAATGCGGCCCGCACCTCGTCGATGCGCGCGGTCTGCACCTGCACGACGGCGCCGAGTTCCTCGGCGAAGAGCTCGGCGATCGCAGCCTCACGCGCCGACGACGCGAGTCGCACGTCGACGCCGCCGCGACCTGCGAAGGCCATCTCGGCCAGGGTTGCCAGCAACCCGCCGTCCGAGCGGTCGTGATAGGCGAGCAGCAGGCCCGCCCGCCGCAGCCGAATGATCGCGTCGACGAAGCCGCGGAGGCGTTGCGGATCGTCGCAGTCGGGCGCGACCGCCCCGACGCGCCCATAGACCTGCGCAAGGCACGATCCGCCGAGGCGGTTGCGACCCGCGCCCAGGTCCACGAGCAGCAGGCGGGTCGCGCCGCGATCGAGGCGCAGTTGCGGCGTGAGCGTGCGCCGCACGTCCGCGACTGGCGCGAACGCCGAGACGATCAGCGAGACCGGTGCGACGACCTTGCGGGTCTCTCCGTCGGCGGACCAGGCCGTCTTCATCGACAGCGAGTCCTTGCCGACCGGGATGGCGATGCCGAGCGCCGGGCAGAACTGCTCGCCCACGGCGTGCACCGTGTCGTAGAGATCCGCGTCCTCGCCGGGCTCGCCGCAGGCCGCCATCCAGTTGGCCGACAGGCGGATGTCCTCGATCCGCCCGATGTCGGCGGCGACGACGTTGGTGACGGCTTCGCCGACGGCCATGCGTCCCGACGCGGCGGCGTCGAGCAGCGCGAGCGGCGTCCGCTCGCCCATCGCCATTGCCTCGCCGTGCGTCGAGAAGTAGTCGGTCACCGTGACCGCGACGTCGCTGGCCGGCACCTGCCACGGGCCCACGAGCGGATCGCGGCTGACCAGGCCGCCGACCGAACGGTCGCCGATCGTGATCAGGAAGGTCTTGTCGGCGACGGTCGGCAGGCGCAGCACGCGCAGCGCCGCCTGGCGGACATCGTCGACGTCGCTCGCCGAAAATTCGTCGGCCGCATGCGGCAATCGCGTCACGTCGCGCGTCATGCGCGGCGGCTTGCCGAGCAGCGTGTCGAGCGGCATGTCGACCGGCGCGTTGCCGAAGAGCGGATCGTCGACGTGCAGTCGGCCGTCGTCGGTGACCTCGCCGACCACGGCGAACGGGCAACGCTCGCGGTCGCAAAGCGCGCCGAACGCGGCGAGCTGCTCGGCGGCGATCACGAGCACGTAGCGCTCCTGCGATTCGTTGCACCAGAGCTCGAGCGGCGACATGCCCGGCTCGTCGCTCAGGATCTTGCGCAGGTCGATGCGGCCGCCGGTCCCGGTGCCATCGTGATGCACCGATTCGGGAATCGCGTTGGACAGGCCGCCCGCGCCGACGTCGTGAATCAGCAGGATCGGGTTGTCCTCGCCCATCGCCCAGCAGGCATCGATGACCTCCTGTGCGCGACGCTGCATTTCGGGGTTGCCGCGCTGCACGGACGCGTAATCGAGGTCGGCCGAGCTCGAGCCCGCACCCATCGACGATGCCGCGCCCCCGCCGAGCCCGATCAGCATCGACGGCCCGCCGAGCACGACGATCTTGCTGCCCGGCACGACCGGCGCCTTCTCGACGTGCAGTCGTCGCACGTTGCCGAGGCCGCCCGCGATCATGATCGGCTTGTGGTAGCCCCGCAGCGGTGAGCGGCCGGCGGACTCGACGCGCTGCTCGAACGTGCGGAAGTAGCCGTAGATGTTCGGGCGGCCGAACTTGCTCGGCTACTTCCGTAGCTTCGAGCTCGGCGTGGGCGGCGAACAGCGCGGCTATCACAAGCCGATCATGATCGCGGGCGGGCTCGGCAACATCCGTGCGGGCCACGTGCAGAAGGACCGACTCGCG
>DASSJN010000054.1:0-19589 GCA_035691185.1 Steroidobacteraceae bacterium | reverse complement strand
TGTCCGCCATGCAGACCGGGGCGCAGGCGCCAGCCGCCGCCCCACCGGCATCGAAACCGATCTCCACCTCACTGGGCATGGTGGTGTTTCCGGCGAAGGGACAGACGCCCGAACAGCAAGCGCAGGACGAAGGCGAGTGCTACGCGTGGTCGAAGGGCCAGACCGGCGTCGATCCCATGGCACCTCCATCCGCAGCCGCACAGCCCGCGGCACAACCCGCGCAATCCAAGCCAGCCGCCGATGGTTCGCGCGTGAGGGGTGCTGCGCGTGGGGCGGCCGCGGGTGCCGTCATTGGCGAGGTCGCCAATGGCGATGCGAGCGACGGTGCGGCCATTGGCGCCACGGTCGGCGTCGTGGCCGGCGGCCGGCAGAGCCGCAAGAACCAACAGCAGGCCGCGCAACAGGCTTCGCAGCAACAGCAGCAGGCCACGCAACAGGCGCAGGCCGCGAATCAGCAGCAACTGGATCTGTTCAAGAAAGGATTCGCGGCTTGTCTCGAGCCGAAGGGCTATACGGTCAAGTAGGAGCGAGACGCTGCACGTTCACAGGTCAATCACACGCGGCAGGCCCACGATCCGCAAGTAATTGATCGGGCGAGGGGAGCGCGCTGACTCACGTGGGTTCGATTCCCAAGCAATCGAATAAGCAGGATAGGTTCGAGTGTCTGGAATGGGTCGAGAACCGCCGGTCGCAAATCAGAAGGGTTGCTGGAATTGCCGGAGCGGTAGATCGTCTATATCCGGCCAGCACCAGACAGTGAGGTAATTGAGCGCATGCCGTCTTATTCGACACGGCGACGTATGACAGCGAGGCCTGATTGCTGTTAGGCCGCACAAAGAGGGCAGTGCCATGCTCACAGGTTCGTGCCACTGCGGGGCAGTGAAGATTCGAGTCGCACGCAAGCCGCGACGCCTCACCAGTTGTAACTGTTCAATCTGCCGTCGCCACGCTGGTCTGTGGGGCTACTACGACCGAAGCAAGGTCAGGATCATTGCCCGAAGAGGCGCACTGGACCGTTACGTTTGGGGTGACAAGTGCCTTACGCTTTGTAGATGCGCCACCTGCGGCTGCGTGACGCACTGGACACCCATCAGGCGCGCAAGCAACAGAATGGGCGTCAATTTCCGCAACTTTGATCCGTCCGTAATTGAATCAACTCGAGTACGGAGGCTGGATGGTGCCAATACCTGGAAGTTCCTGGACTGAACGGCGCTCCGGTCTTGCGTTAGCGTGTGTGCGGCCTAACCAGTCGTTAGACGCCAAGGAGACATCATGGCGGTCAGGCGTATGGACAACGTCGGCATCGTGGTGGAAGACATCGATGCCGCCATTGAGTTCTTCACCGAACTTGGTCTCGAGCTCGAGGGACGTGCCCCAGTCGAAGGAGGCTGGGCAGATGGCGTCACTGGATTGCGCGGCATGCGCGTCGAGATTGCCATGATGCGTACGCCGGACGGTCACAGCCGACTCGAGCTGTCACGCTTCCTCGCGCCGCCCGTGGTCGCCGATCACCGCTGCGCCCCAGTGAACGCTCTCGGTTACTTACGCGTCATGTTCACCGTGGAGGACATCGACCATACGCTCGTCCGGCTCTGCGAACGCGGCGCGAAGCTCGTGGGCGAGATGGTTCAGTACGAAAACATGTATCGGCTCTGCTACATCCGGGGTCCCGAAGGCATTCTCATCGGGCTCGCCCAACAACTCGGGCAGCAGGCTTCCCGAGAGAATCCCATAGGACGTTAGTGGCGGATGCTCGGGCACAGCCCGGGGGGCGCGCGACGACTGACCGCGTAGGATCGTTCTCATTCGGTCGACGTCCGCTCTCGGGCGGGGTCGGTAAACCACCAACACGCCGTGGTGACAGAGCCCTTGTTCTTGCCGCTGCTCTACCTCGACGACCGCATGGTCGTCGTCGACAAACCCGCGGGGCTGCTCGTGCACCGCTCGCCGATCGACCGGCACGAGCGGCGCTTCGCGATGCAGATCGTGCGCGACCAGCTCGGCCGGCGCGTCTACCCGGTGCATCGCCTGGACAAGGGCACCTCGGGCGCGCTCGTGCTCGCACTCGATCCAGAGGCGGCGAAGGCGCTGTCCCAGGCATTCGCGACACGCGACGTGGCGAAGACGTACGTTGCGCTCGTGCGCGGCTGGCCCGACGCCGAAGGCAGGATCGATCGTCCGCTGGCGGCCGTCGAGGACGCGCGGATCGGGCCGCAGTCGCTCGCGCCGCGCGAGGCGACGACGACGTTCCGGCGTCTCGCGACCTACGAGATACCGGTGCGGGTCGACCGCTACCCGACCTCGCGTTACGCGCTGGTCGAGCTGTCACCACAGACGGGGCGCCGCCACCAGTTGCGCCGCCATCTTGCCGGCGCCTCCCACCCGATCGTCGGCGATTCGACCTACGGCAAGGGCCGCCACAACCGCCTGTTCATGGAGCGGTTCGGCGTGCGCAGGCTGCTGCTCGCGTGCACGCGACTCGAATTTGCGTCGACGCCGGGGCACCTCGCGCCGCTGCACATCGAGGCTCCGCTCGCCCCGGAATTCGCCGCGCTCGTCGAGAGCCTGGCGGCGAACTACCGGCCGCTCTGACTCAGCCGAGCCTGGCCCGTACCTTCTGGCGCAGCGCCGCGATCTCGGCGCGACGGCCCGCGTCGGCGGACTCGCGGCCCGGCCGCGGCAGCGCCTTCGCCGCCTTGTCGAGGTAGCGCATTGCTTCCTGGTACCGGTCCTGCTCGACGAGGTATTCGGCATAGAAGTAATTCGGGTCGATGCCGTCGGGGTTCAGCTCGAGCGCCTTCCTCAGCATTTTCTCCGCCTTGGCGTCGTCGCCGAACCCGAGCGGGAAGCCGGGAACCTTGAAATAGAGCGTGCCGAGGCTGGTGTAGGCGGAACCGTCGAGGGCGCGCGGGTCGAGTGCGAGTGCCGCCTCGAGGTTGCCCTTCGCTTCCTTGCACAGCGACAACGCGCCGAGCCCGCCCTTGGCGCCGGCGTAGCTGCTCTCGATAATGCCTTCCCAGATCAGCGCCTCGGCGCGGTCCGGGTGGGCGCGCGCGAACTGCTCGGCGCGCTTCTCGAGCGCATCGAACGCCTGCACGCGCGTATCGCCCGCCGGCGTCTCGTAATTTGCATGGGCCCACGCCTGCTGCAGCGACAGCAGTTCCGCCTCGAAGGCGGGATCGGTCGACTGGGCGGCGAACGCGGCGCTCGCGAACAGGCACGCGCCGAGCACGATGGCGTGACGTACGTTCTTCTTCATCGGTCTTTCCTCCTCAGGAACTGGTGGTGCGCTCGGCCGCGGCGAGGCACGCGTGCCGGCGTATGACGGGCAATTGCCTGCGCAACGAACCGTCGACGATCCGCGGCAGCAGCGCGTTGATGCGGACGAACAGCTTTTCCGGCCAGCCGAGCACGGCCTCGAAACGCCCGCGTTGCAGCATGTCGCAGGCCGCCTGCGCGACGAGTTCGGGCGGGTCCATCGCGACGCCGAGCTCGACGTTCATGCGCTCGACGGCGCTGGCATTCATGCCGGTGCGGGTCGACCGCGGCGCCAGGTAGTGCACGGTGACGCGCGTGTCCGCGAGTTCGCGCCGCAAGGCCTCGGTGAAGCCGCGCAGCGCGAACTTGCTCGCCGAGTACGCGGCAAACCCGGGATAGGCCAGGCTGCCGAACACCGAGCCGACGTTCAGGATCGCGGCCTCGGGTCGGCCCCGCAGGTGCGGCAGCAGCGCGCGTGTGAGCTGCATCGGGGCGAGCGCGTTGACGGCGAACAGCCGCTCGAGCCCGGCATCCGTCTGCTCGTCGACGAACGCGAATTCGCCGACGCCGGCATTGTTGACCAGCGCGTTGCATTGCCACTCGACGGCGCGATCGGCCACGTCCCGCCGGCCCTCACGTGTGGCGACGTCGGCGACCTGGCAGGCCAGACGATCCGTCGCGCCGCCGATGGAACGCGCGAGCTGCCGCAAAGACTCCGCGTCGCGCCCCACGAGCATGACTGCTGCGCCACGCCGATGGAGTTCCGCCGCGAGCGCGCGACCGATGCCGCCGCTCGCTCCCGTCACGAGCGCCCGTGTTTGCGCGGGTTTCACGCCGACTTCCGCCGCACGTCCGGCGTGCGCGCATCCGCTTCCGCCGTCTCGAGCATCCGGAACAGGTTGCCGTAGAGCCAGAAGACGCCGCGAGCGCAGCCAATCACGGCCATGCGGTCCTGCTCGGTTTCGATCCTGCCGAGGATGTTCGCCAGGTGACCGACGTGCTGCTGGTCGAGCTCGCCGTGACTGCGCAGGTAGCTGAAGGCGCTGGTCGGCAGTTTCAGCGCCGTCTGGATGCGATCGGCGGCCTCGAGCGCCAGCGCGACGCTCGTGCCTTCGAGCACGTGGACCATGCCGAAGAATCCGAGCGGGTTCCGGCGCATGACCGTGTCGTAGGCGTAGGCGATCATGGCCTCGGTCGCGAGCGACGGCCGCGAGGCGGCGGCGGCGCCACGATCCCCGCCGGCGTGCTCGATGTCGTTCAGGATCCACTGTTCGTGACCCGCCTCTTCCTCGAGGTAGTGCAGGATCGAATCTCGCACCCACTCGTGACGCTCCGGCAGGCGCGAACCCACGGCCATCAGCAGCGGCACGGTGTGGCGCACGTGGTGATAGGCCTGCGTCAGGAACTCGACGTACAGTTCGCGGGTGACGTCGCCGTGCAGGGCGCGCTGGATCGCCGGCGCCGACAGCAGGTACTCGCGGTCGCTCGCGGTCTCGGTCTTCAGTCGTTCGTAGAGGTGCATGCGTGGATCGGGTCCCTTGTGTGTCAGGAGGCGAGCGCCTCCGCGTAGAGCTCGCGGATCAGGTCCGCGTGGCGCGCGTGGATGTCGGTTCGGCGCAGGCGGCCGTTGGCCGTGAGGGTGCCGTCGGCGTGCGAGAACGGCCTGTCGGTGCGGGCCCAGCGGCGCACCTGGGCATAGTCGGGTAAGGCCGCGTTGGCGGCCGCGATCGCACGGGTGACGGCGCGGTCGTCGGCCTCCGCGACATCGGCGCCGACGAGAACCACGACGTAGGGCCGCGCCTCGCCGAACGCGAGCACGGGTCGGCTGTCGAGGCGCTGGGAGACCTCGCTCTCGATCCACTCGGGCGAGACGTTGCGGCCGAAACTCGTGATGAAGCGGTTGCCGACCCGCCCGCGCAGTCGCAGGTAGCCGTCGCCGTCGAATTCGCCGAGGTCGCCGGTCGCGAACTCTGCGTCGGGGTGCAACGGCCGGTCCCCGAGGTAGCCGAGCATGGTGTTGCCCGCCACGTGCACCTGGCCCTGGTCGTCGACGCGCACGCGGACGTGCGGCAGCGGACGACCCACCGTGCCCGCGCGCCGGGCGTCCGGCGAGTTCAGGCAGACGACCGACGCGCATTCGCTGAGCCCGTAGCCTTCGAATGCCGGGATGCCGGCGGCGTCCGCGCGTTCGAGCAGCGACGACGAGACGCGCGCGCCGCCCACGGCGACGAAGCGCAGCGAATCGGGCACACGCCAGCCGCGCTCCGCGGCGGCGACGAGCACCTGCAACAGTTCGGGCACGAGAATCAGGCTGTGCGGTTCGACCAGCGCGATCACGCCCAGCAGTCGGGTGGCGTCGAGACCCGTGTAGCTCATGCCCGTCGCGCCGCACGAAGGCAGCAGGCAGGTGGCCCCTCGCAGCAGCGGCGCGTAGAGGCCGGCGACGTTCTCGAGCAGCGTGGCCAGCGGCAACAGGCAGAGGTGGCGCTCGATCGGCAACCCGGCTGTCGCGTCCGCGACGGCGCGCGCAACCGCCTCGAGCGACTCGCCGGCGAGGCACACCCCCTTCGGCCGCGACGTGCTCCCAGACGTATACGTCACCTTGCGCGTGCCGCGGGGCACGCCGGGCCGACTCGATGCGTCCAGGCCGCGGCGGAACCGGACCAGGCCGGAGGCGGGTCCGGCACCGTCGGATCGCCAGCCCGGTAACAGCGTGCGCGCGCGATCGGGGTCGTCGGTCAGCAGCGTATCGATGCCGGCGTCATCGAGCGCATGGAGCTTGAGTGCGTCGGTGAAGGAGCCCGGCAGCGGCACGCATACCCGCTTGCCCGCGTGCAGGGCGAGGTCTGCCAGCGCCCAGGACACACCGTTATCCGCGAGCAGTGCGACGCGCTCGGCGCCGCCGCCTGCGAGCCAGCCGAGTTCCATGTCGAGCAGGACGCGCAAGGCCCCGTAGCCGATCGCGCGTCGACCGTCGTCCAGCGCCGTGACCGTCGGGTCCGCGGCCGCGATCGAGTGCAGCAGCACGTCAGCGGTCGCCGAGGTGCGCAAAACCCGCCAAGCGCTCCGCGTCGCGCAGGCGACCCGCGTAGACGCGTGGATCGGTCTCGTAATAGCGTCCCCAGTCGTCGCGCGACGTCGCCACGCTCGCGCGGTCGGCGCGTGCCAGCTCGAGCAGGGGCGCGTCGAGACCCGCGAGGATCTGGCGCAGCGCGTCCGTCGCCGTGAACACGATCCAGGCGTACCGCTGCGACATGAGCCACGCGGGGATGTGCGCGACCATGCGCACGGCCGCGCGACAGCTTGCGCCCGCGAGGTTGCCGACCTCGGCGATCTCCTGCCGCGGGATGCGCGTGACGCCTTGAGCTTCGAGTGCGGCAGCGAGCGCCTGCTCGATGGGGCGGGCGAGGTACTGCTCGAGGTACAGCCGTTCCTCGTGGGCGCCGCGGACGCCGGCGACGCCGCGCAACGCGCCCGAGCGATCACGGAACGCGAGCAGGGTCGGCATGAACGAACGCACGACGGCGCCGTGCCTGGTCTGGAATGCCGCGCCGACGTAGCACTCGAGCTCGGGCCGGGCCGCATCGCCGTGCGCGATCGCCTCGATCCGCAGCCGCTGGCCGGGCGGCTGCAGGCACGCGGCGAGGCGATGCGACCGGATCGTGCCGGCCGTCGGAGTCGTCGTTGCGGTCGAGTCCATCCAGTCCCTCGCTGCGCCCGCGCTCGGGTGGCAGGCAGCGGTGAGACGACGCGGGCGGGGAAAACCAATCGCGTCGCGGTGCGGGTTCAAAATATCCCCTGCTGTCAGAGAGTTACGTCGGGCCGAACGGTCGACGTGGCGTCGCCGGCCGCCCGCCGATTGATTTGACGCAATGTCTGCGTCCTACTCGCATGCGCCGATGCAAGCCGACATGAAGGACGATCGTGAACTGGTCGCCGCGATGCTCACGGGCGACGAGCGTGCGTTCACGGTTTTTTTCGAGGCCTACTTCCCGCGCGTCTATCGCTTTGCGTTGCCGCGGCTGAACCGCAACGCCGATGCGACCAAGGACGTCGTGCAGGCCACCCTGATCAAGGCCATGCGTGCAATCGGCGACTGGCGCGGGGAGGCCGCTCTGTTCACCTGGCTCTGCCAGATCTGTCGCCGGCAGATCGCCGACCA
The DNA here is from genome assembly GCA_035691185.1 of Steroidobacteraceae bacterium. Taxonomy (GTDB): domain Bacteria; phylum Pseudomonadota; class Gammaproteobacteria; order Steroidobacterales; family Steroidobacteraceae; genus RPQJ01. The sequence goes on along the minus strand of DASSJN010000054.1, from coordinate 12,169 downwards.
CGTGCGTTCGCAACATCGCCATTCGGCCAAGGTCGTGCTGATCGAAGACAGCGCCGAGGTGCGCGCCGCGCTCGAGTCGATCGAGGCGCCCGATGCCGACGACCCGTTCCGGGGCGCCGACCGCGCGGAGCTGCGTCGCCTGGTGCATGCCGTGCTGGACCGGCTGCCGCACCGCTACGGCGAGGCACTCGAGTGGAAATACGTCGAAGGACGCTCGGTCGAGGAAATCGGCCAGCGCCTGGGCATCGGGCAGACGGCGGCGCAATCGCTGCTGGCCCGCGCCCGCATTGCATTCCGGGAGGGGCTCGAGGCCGTCTTCGGCGCGTCCGCCAGCGACGTCCTCGCGAGCCTCGGCACTTGAGGGGGCGACCATGAACGACGAACGTGAACCACCCGACACGGGCGACGATGCCGATCTCGCGGCGCTGCTGCGCGCCGCGGGACCGCGGTTGGCGCCGCCTCCCGACGTGGCCGCCGAGGTTCGGGCAGGCGTCGCGGCCGAATGGCGGGCCGCCGTCGCTGCGCGACGCCCGCGGAGGCGCACGAGCCCCTGGCTCGCCGCCGCATCGGTCGCCGCGCTGGCAGTCGGTGCGTGGCTGCTCGCGCCGCCATGGATGCCCGCGCCGGCGAGCGTCGCGACCGTCGCGCGTACGGCGGGGCCGGTCGAATACCGGAGCAGCACCGAGGACGTGTGGCAGCCGCTCGCGGTCGCGACACGACTGCAGCGCGGCGACCAGGTTCGGACCTCGGCCGCAGGACGAGTGGCGTTGCGCCGCGAGGACGGTCTCGAAGTGCGGCTCGACGCCGCGACGGCTTTGACCCTGGAGGCGGCCGACACGACACGACTCGAAACCGGCCGGCTCTACGTCGACGCCGGCCGGGCAGACTCCCGCGCCGGCGCCTTCGCCGTGGCGACGCCGTTCGGCAACGTGCGTCACCTGGGCACTCAGTACAGCGTGGGCCTTGCGAACGACGCACTGGCGGTGGCGGTGCGCGAAGGCAGCGTCGCGGTCGAGGGCGACGCCCCGCCCGTGGTCGCCCGGGCCGGTGAGCGCCTGACGGTGCAGCGCGACGGCCGCGTCGCGCGCAGCGCCGTGGAACCACACGGCGACGAATGGCGCTGGGCGCAATCGGTCGCACCGGAGTTCGCGATCGACGGCCGGACGCTCGACGAGTTCCTGGTTTGGGCGGCGCGAGAGACGGGACGGCAGCTGGTCTACACCTCGGCCGAAGCCGCACGCGAGGCGGAGCAGACCGTGCTCAAAGGCGCGGTCGCCGGGCTGCCACCCGAGGACGCCGTCGCCGCGGTGCTGACGACGACACCGTCGCTCGAGCACGGCTTTGCCGGCAGTCAGCTGCGCATCGGGCGCGCCTCGCCGCCCTGAAGGGGCGTCGCCGTAGGCGCATCGGTGCGCCTCGGTTAACATCACGGTCCCCCGCCTCCCCGGCGCGGGCCCGTATGTCCCTCCGCACAGATTCTTCCTGCTCCCGCCCGAAGTCGTCGTCGCGCCGCGCGCGTGCCGTGGTCGCGCTGCTCATGGGCCTCTGCGCGACCCCCTCGGCGCTCGCCCGACCGTCGTATGCCGGGCGCTCCCTCGACGAGGCGCTGCACGAACTCGCGGCAGCCGGCGGACTGCAGCTCGTGTATACGGCGGAGCTCGTGCCGCCCGGCTCGACCGTCGCACGCGAGCCGAGCGCGGGCCTGCCGCTCGAGGCGATCGCGCAGGTGCTGGCGCCGGCCGGACTCGCGCTCGAGCGCATCGACGCGCGCACGTTCGCGATCGTACGCGCCCGGCGAGCGACCTCCATGGCCGCGGCGACGCCGGCGCGCGAACGCGGGCCGGGGACGCTCGACGAGGTCGTCGTCACCTCGAGTCGCTACGCTCTCGCGTCCGACGTCCCGGAAATCCACACGGTCCTCGCGCAGGACGACCTCGAGGCGCTGCCGCGACTCGCGGAAGACGCGCTCAAGGCGGTGCACCGGCTGCCGGGCGCGGCGAGCAACGGACTCGCGGGACTCGCCCACATCCGCGGCGGTGAGGCGACCGAGACGCTCGTGCAGTTCGACGGCTTGCCGCTGTACGAGCCGTTCCACCTGCGCTTGCTGCAGAGCCCCGCCAGCGTGCTCGACGAGCGGATCATCGCAGGCCTCGAGGCGTACGCCGGGGGCTACACGGCCGAGTACGGCGACCGCATGAGCGGCATCATCGATGTGCGCTCGCTGCGACCGGAGGCGGACGCGTACTACGAGCTCGGCTTGAGCCTGATCCATGCGAACGCGCTGGCCTCGCACCGCTTCGCGGACGGTCGCGGGCAGTGGCTCGCCTCGTTCCGGCGCAGCAACCTCGACGAAATCGCGGACGCGTTGCGGTCGGACCTCGGCGAGCCGACCTACGCGGACGGCTTCGCCCGGGTCGACTACGAATGGTCGCCCACGACGCGCGGCAGCCTGCACGTGCTCGTCGCGCGCGACAGCGCAGAGGTCAACAACTCGGCCGAGACCGAATACAGCGATGTCGAGTATTCCAACGACTACGCCTGGGCGACGCTCGAGCACGACTGGTCGCCGCGGCTCACGACGACGGGCATGGTCGCGTACACCGATGTCGCCGCCGAGCGCGTAGCGACGGTGGACGAGCCCGGCGCGCGCAAAGGGTTTGCGGACGACGAGCGCGACTACGACGTCTTCGGTGTCAGGGTCGACGTTCGCTACACGACCGAGCGCTGGATGCACCGCGCGGGTATCGACGTTCGCACGCTCTCCGCGGACTACGAGTACACGGGTGCGGTCACGTACGCGCCGGGCTACCCGTTCCCGGGCGCGACGAGCTACTCGCGCGCACTGACGCCGTCGCCTGCCGGCGAGCACGTCGCGCTCTACTACACGCTGCGCACGCAGTTCACGGACGCGCTCACGGGCGAGGTCGGCCTGCGCTGGGACGAGCAGACCTATGGCGCGGACGCCGACGATCAGTTCGGTCCGCGCGCGAACCTCGCCTGGCGCGTGGACGATCGCACGCGTCTGCTCGCGAGCTGGGGACGCTACCAGCAGTTTCAGGGCATCGAGGAACTGCAGGTCGAGGACGGCGTGGCCGAGTTCCAGCGTTCACAGTACGCCGACCACGCGATCGTCGGCCTCGAGCGCGACCTCGGCAGCGCCGTCGCGCTGCGTGTCGAAGCCTATCGCAAGGATTACCGCCGACCGCGTCTGCGCTACGAAAACCTCTACGATCCGCTCTCGCTCGCGCCCGAGCTGCGCTGGGACCGTGTCGCGATCGCTCCGGACTCGGCACGCGCCGAGGGGCTCGAGCTGCTGCTGACGCGCCGGCAGGCGGGACCGTGGAACGGCTGGGTCTCGTACGCATGGTCGCGAACGTATGACCGCGTCGACGGCGAGGACGTCCGTCGCAGCTGGGACCAGACGCACACGGTCAACGCGGGCCTCGGCTGGGCCGGCGGACCGTGGCGCGCATCGCTCGTCGCGCAGTACCACACGGGCTGGCCGGTCACGCCGCTCGGCCTCGACGCGCAAGGCGAGGTCGTCGTGGGCACGCACAACGCCGACCGTTACGCGGGCTACGGCTCCCTCGACGCGCGCGTGAGCCGCGACTGGACCCTGACGCGCGGCACGCTGACCGCACACCTCGAGGTCACCAATGCGCTCGACCGGCGCAACCCGTGCTGCACGGATCTCGAGTACGTCGTGGACCCCTCGGGCGCGGCCACGTTGCGACGCGACCTGCGGCACTGGCTGCCGCTCGTGCCCTCGATCGGCGTGCTCTGGAAGTTCTGACCTCAGCCGACGCCGTGCTGGCGGAACCACGCGAGGCACTGCGCCCACGCGTCCGCGGCTTCCCGGGGTTTGTAGCTCGGCCGGTAATCCGCGAGGAAGCCGTGCGGTGCGTCCGGAAAGACGACGATCTTCGACGGCTTGCCGGCCTTCTCTAGCGCCGACCGCATCTGCTCGACGTCGGTCAGGGGAATCCCCTGGTCCTTGCCGCCGTAGAGTCCCAGCACGGGCGCCTTGAGCTGCCCGGCCACGTCGATCGGGTATTGCGGCTGCAGTGGTGTGCGCTCGCCGGTCAGGCGACCGTACCACGCCACGCCGGCCTTGAGGTCGGGGTTGTGCGCGGCGTAAAGCCAGGTGATGCGGCCGCCCCAGCAGAACCCCGTCACCGCGACCTTCTTCGTGTCGCCGTTGCTCGACTTGCCGGCCCAGGCGGCGGCGGCGTCGAGGTCCGCCATGACCTGCTCGTCCGGCACCTTTGAAACGACCTCGGACATGATCTGCTTCCAGTCGCTGATCTTCGAGACGTCCCCCTGGCGCGCGTAGAGCTCGGGCGCCACCGCGACGTACCCCTGCTTGGCGAATCGGCGGCAGACGTCGCGGATGTGCTCGTGCACGCCGAAGATCTCCTGCACGACGAGCACGACCGGGAAATTCCTGCCTTGCGCAGGCATCGCGCGATACCCGGGAATCTCGCCGTCCTTGACGGGGATGCGCACCTCGCCGGCGGTGAGGCCCGCGGTGTCGGTCGTGATGGTGTCGGCCGACACTGGCTGCACCGCGAGCGCGAAGCCGGCGGCAAGCGAGGTGACGAGGATCTCGCGGCGCGTCAGGCTCGGTGAGCCGAGCAGCGAGACGAGGTCGGCGTTGGTCCATTGGTCGTGCATCGTTCGTTCCTCCTTGCGGTAATGGGGACACTCCGAATTTTCGAAGCGGAAATTCGGAGTGTCCCTATTTTCCGTGTGGTTCGACGCCGGGTTGGTACGGCACCGTCTCGGCCGCGACGGCGGCCGCCACCTCCGACGGGACGGTGTACTGGGTGAACTCCTGCGGCATGCGCTTCGCCTTGCCGGTCTGCAGGTCGATGCAGACGTAGTGGATCAGCGCGCGCACCAGCGTCTCGCCGTCCGCGACGCGCCGGACCTGGAACCGCCGCTCGATGCGCAGCTTGTTGTCGTTGTGCACTGGCCAGGTCGCGACCTCGATCTCGTCGCCCTCGAGCGCCGAGCGCAGGTAATTGAGCTGCGTGCGCCAGACGGCCATGCCGCGGTTGAGGGATCGGCAGAGTTCCGGACTGATGCCGCGCGAGATCGAGTGGGCCCAGGCGCAGTCGTCGAGCCAGGCGACGTAGATGGCGTTGTTGACGTGGCCGTAGCCGTCGATCTCCGCGTGGTGCGCGACGCGGCGATGGATGAACGGCGACGGCAGATCCCAGCTCACGGCGCGACGGCCATCGCGTCGAGGCGACGGTCCTTCTCCGACCAGATTTCGGCGAGCCACTGCTGGAGCCGGGCGCGGAAATCCGTGTCTTCGGTGTAGTCGCCTTCCGTCGTCCACCGCTCGATCGGCCGTTCGGCGACGTGGACTCGCACCGTGTCGAGCCGGCCGCAGCAGAGATCCCACAGGGTCGGACTGGTCTCGCGATAGGCGATCGTGACGTCGACGACCGAGTGCAACATGCGTCCCATGGCCGAGAGGACGAAGGCGATGCCGCCGGCGCGTGGCGGCAACAGGTGACGGTAGGGGGACTTGAGCGCCGCCTGCTTGGCCGGCGTGAACCGCGTCCCCTCGACGAAGTTCATCACCGACGTCGGGATCCGCGCGAAGCGCTCGCAGGCCTTCCGTGTCGCCGCGAGGTCCTGCCCGCGCGCTTCGGGGTGCGCTGCGAGGTAGCTCGCCGAGTGGCGCTTCATGAACGGGAAGTCGAGCGCCCACCAGGCGAGACCGAGGAACGGCACCCAGATGAGCTGCTGCTTGAGGAAGAACTTCAGGAACGGGATGCGCCGGTTGAACGCTTCCTGCAGCACGAGGATGTCGACCCACGATCGGTGGTTCGAGACGACGAGGTACCACTCCTGTCGCGCCAGGCGCGCCATCCCTTCGACCTGGAGCCGCAACACGCCCGTCGACCGGAAGATTGCGCCGTTGCAGCCGATCCAGGCCTCGGCGACCCGGATCATCCAGCGGCTCGTGACGACGCGCCAGGCCTGCAGCGGCACGAGCAGCCTGGCCACCGCCACGACCATCAGGATCGGCACCCAGAACACGACGTTCGCCACCATCAGCGACAGGGTGACGATTCCCTTGAGCGTCGAACCACGCGTCTGCACGGTCGGCCTGCCCTTCCACGGCTGCGGGTATGAGATTATGCCCGGGTCGCAAGCGCTACGGAGCCCGGGCCTGCCATGTCGGTCGAGCTGTCCGCCCTCGAGGCGCGCGTGATCGGTTGCCTCATCGAAAAGCAGATCGCGACGCCGGACCAGTACCCGTTGTCGCTCAACGCGCTCGTCAACGCCTGCAACCAGCGCAGCAACCGCGACCCGGTGCTGAACCTGGAGGAACGCGACGTCCAGGCCGTGGTCGACGGGCTGATGCGCAAGCAGCTCGTGCTCGAGAAGTCGGGCTTCGGCAGCCGCGTGCCGAAATACCACCAGCTGTTCTGCAACACGCAGTTCGGGACGCTCAAGTTCTCGCCGCAGCAGACGGCGATCGTCTGCGAATTGCTGCTGCGCGGGCCCCAGACGTCCGGCGAGCTGCGCACGCACGCGGCGCGGCTCGCGCCGATCCACGACGTCGCAGAGGTTGAAACGGCGCTCGAGGATCTCATGACGCGGCCCGAGGGGCCGCACGTGGTCAAGCTGGCGCGCGAACCAGGGCGCCGCGAGTCGCGTTACGCGCAGCTGTTCACGGGGCAGCCCATGCAACAGGTCGAAGAGGCTTCAGTAGAGGAGTCGCGTGCGATCGTGGCAGCGACGGAGGACCCGACACTGACGGCGCGCGTCGTCGTGCTCGAGCACACCGTCGCGGAGCTGCGGCGCGAGCTCGCCGAACTGAAAGCCCGGCTGGGCGGCTGAACGGCGATCACCGCACACAGAGTTTTCCACGGCGAATCGGGAAAATGACGAAAGTGGGGGGACGCCCCATATTTTCGGACTTCCGAAAATAAGGAGTGTCCCCATTTTCAGAGCGCGCCGACGGCGCGCGCGAGCCGCAGCTCCACCAGGCCCGCGTCGAGCACGGCGTCGTCGCGGTTCTTGAGCGCCTGCACGCGCAGGCTCTCCGCTTCGAGCAGCTGCGTCTGGGTGCCGAGACCCACGCCGTAACGCTCGCGGGCGATGCGCAGGTTCTCGTCCGCCTGGGCCGCCGCGTCCGCCGTCACCTGCACGCGCTGGCGCGCTTCCCGTGTCCCGAGCCACGCCTCGCGCACCTGCAGCTCGATCGCGCTGGCCGCGTCCGCGCGCTGCTGCTCGGTCGCCCGGCGCGTGCGCTCCAGCGCGGCTGCGCGCTTGCGCGCCTGGCCGCCGTCGAACAGCGCCCACTGCACGCCGATGCCGGCCATGCCGAAGGTCTGGTCGTCGAGGAACTCGTTTGCCAGGTACTGGTAGCCGCCGCTCAGCGCCACCTGTGGCAGCAAGCGCGAGCGCTCGGTGCGCGCCATCTGCCCGTAGGCATCGGCCTGCGCTTCGAGCATCGCGAGCTCCGTGCGCTGCACCAGCGCCTGCTCGGTGAGCGCCTCGAGCGAGCCAGGCAGCTCGACGGGCGAGACCACCGACTCGGCCAGCTCGGCCGGGCGCGTCATCGGCTCGCCCAGGCGCCGGTTGTAGACAGCGAGCGCCACCTCGGCCGCGTTCGCAGCCCGCAGCTCGTTCTGCCTCGCGTCGGCGAGTGCGACCTGCGCGGCGAGCAACTCGTTCTTCGGCACGAGCTCGCGCTCGAACATGCTCGAGGTGTCGTGCAGCAGCGACTCGAGCGACTGCACGTTGCTGAGCGCGACCGCGTGCGCCTTGCGCGCCCGCAGCACGCCCACGTAGGCATCGGCCACGGCGAGCTTGAGGTCCGCGGTCGCCGCGGTGAGCTGCGCGCCGGCGCCGCGCTGCCGCGCGGCGGCGGCGGCGATGCTGGAGCTGATGCGCCCGCCCGTGAACAGCGGGAGAGTCAGCGAGGCGGCCGCCTTGACCATCGCGTCGTCCTCGAACAGCTCCGGCGACGCGAGCGGCAGGCCGGTGAAGCCGAAATCGAACGCCGGGGCATCGTCCAGTTGCGTGTACGACCCCGACACCGCGAGCGTCGGCCAGCGCTCGGCCCGCGCAGCCTCGGCATCGAGCTTCGTCGCGTCGGCCTGGCTGCGGACGGCCGCGAGTGCGTTGTCCTTCTGCAGCGCCAGCGCCCACCCTTCGGCCAGCGTCTCCGGGTACGCTGCCTGTGCGTAGGCAACGAGCAGGGCGAGGACGAGAGCGGTGCGACGGACGGGCGCTGCGGGACGCATCATTGCTTGAGGGCCTCGATACCCAGGGTGCGCAGCACGTACTTCTCGTAGATCGGCGTGATCGACCCGGTCCTGACCTTGCGCAGGAAGTATTTCTCGAAGGCGATCTTTGCGAGGTGCACCCACTTGCCCTCGCGCGCCCAGGTCACGTTGCGCGGCGGGATCTGCGGCAGCGCGACGAACGCGGCGCCGGTGTCCCCGAAGTCCGCGAGACAGATCGCATTCCACGTGCCTCGCGCCTCGGCGGGTCGGCCGGCGATGTCGGCGGCGACATTCTCGCAGATGGCGCTGATCATCGATTCGATCATGAAGCCGGTCTTGGGCGCGCCGGTCGGCACCGGCGTGGTCTCGACCGGCGGGATCGCGACGCAGACGCCGGCCGAGAAGATGTTGCGATGCTTCCTGCTGCGCTGGTGCTCGTCGATCAGCACGAACCCGCGCGGGTTGCACAGCTCGGGCACCGCCGCCACGGCGTCGACCCCTTTGAAGGCCGGCAGGATCATCGCCCACTTGAAGGGCAGCTTGTGCTCCTTGCGCACGGCTCCGTCCTCGTTGAACTCCGTCGCGTTCACGACGCCGGGATCGACCGACGTGACCTTCGCATTGGTCACCCACTGGATGTGGCGCTGGCGCAGGGTCGATTCCATCAGGCCCTTGCTGTCGCCGACGCCGCCGAGCCCCATGTGGCCGATGTAGGGCTCCGCGGTCACGAACGTCATCGGCACCCGGTCGCGCAGCCTGCGCTTGCGCAGGTCGGCATCGACGATCATCGCCATTTCGTAGGCGGGGCCGAAGCAACTCGCGCCCGCTGCTGCGCCGATCACGACGGAACCCGGATCCTTCAGGAATTCCTGGTAGCCCTGCCAGGCCGCGAGCGAATGCGCCTGGGTGCAGACCGAGGCCGTGTGGCCGTTGGGGCCGAGACCGGGCACCTCGTCGAACGCGAGCTTGGGGCCCGTCGTGATCGCGAGGTAGTCATAGGGCTCCTCGGCGCCGTCGCTGAAGACGAGCTTCGATGCCTCGGCGTCGATCTTCTGCACGAGCTTCGGGATCCAGCGCACGTCCTTCGCCGCGAGCGGGCCCGCCAGTTCGACGCGCGTCTGCTCCGGCTTGCGCCAGCCGACCGCCACCCAGGGATTCGACGGCGTGAACTCGAAGTAAGGCGAGCTGCCGACGAGCGTGACCTCGTGCCCGGCGCCGAGGGTCTTCTTCATCTCGTATGCGCAGGCGACGCCGCCGAGTCCCGCGCCGAGTATCACGACCTTGGCCATCTGTCCCCCTTGCCGCCTCAGGCGGCGTGCTGCGTGCGGTTGCGGTAACTGAAGTAGAGGATCGGGATCAGCAGGAGCGTCAGCGCGGTCGACACGAGGATGCCGAAGATCAGCGAGACCGCGAGTCCGTTGAAGATCGGGTCGTCGAGGATGAAGAACGCACCGGTCATCGCGGCGAGCGCGGTGAGCGCGATCGGTCTCGCGCGCACGGAGGCCGCGCGGATGACGGCGTCGGCGAGCGGCTGGCCGCGCTCCACCTCGAGGTTGATGAAGTCGACGAGCAGGATCGAGTTGCGCACGATGATGCCGGCGAGCGCGATCATGCCGATCATCGACGTGGCGGTGAACTGCGCGCCGAGCAGGGCGTGGCCCGGCATCACGCCGATGATCGTGAGCGGGATCGGCGCCATGATCACCAGCGGCACCGCGTACGAGCCGAACTGTGCCACGACCAGCAGGTAGATCAGCACCAGGCCGACCGAGTAGGCGAGGCCCATGTCGCGGAACGTCTCGTAGGTGATCTGCCACTCGCCGTCCCACTTCACGCTCGGCCGGTACGGGTCGTCGGGCTGTCCGAAGAAGAACTGCTCGACCTTCGTGCCGCTCGGAAGGACGTCCCCGAGCGTGCCGACCATGGCGAACATGCCGTAGAGCGGGCTGTCGGTGCGACCGACCGAGTCGGCCGTCACCCACGCGTAAGGCAGCAGGTCCTTGTGGTAGATGGCGTTGTCCCAGGGCCGGCGTTCGATCGTGACGATTTCCGAGAGCGGCACGCTCGCGCCGGACCGCGAGCGCACGCGCAGCGCGAGCACGCTCGACAGGTCGGCCTTGGCCGGCACGTCGAGTTCGAGCCTGACCGGGATCGGGTACGTCTCTCGGCCGACCTGCACGTAGGTGGCGTCGAGCCCCCCCAGGCCGGCGGCGAGCGTCTGCGCGGCCTCGGCCTGGCTCACGCCGAGCAGCGCGGCTTTCTGTCGCTCGATCGTCGCGACGACGCGCGGGCTCGGCGCCTCGACGCTGTCGTCGACGTCGACGATGCCGTCGGTCGCGTCGAACACGCCGCGGATCTCCCGCGCGAGCGCAAGCTGGGACTCCTGGAAGGGACCGTACACCTCCGCGACGAGCGGCGCCTGCACGGGAGGACCCGGCGGCACTTCGACCACCTTGACCGAGCCGCCGTACTTCCTGCCGATCGCGGCGAGCGCGGGCCGCACTTCGAGCGCGATGTCGTGGCTCTGCAGGTCGCGGTGGTGCTTGTCGACGAGGTTGACCTGGATGTCGCCGACCTCGGGGCCGCTGCGCAGGTAGTACTGGCGCACGAGGCCGTTGAAATTGATCGGTGCCGACGTCCCCGCGTACACCTGGTAGTCGGTGACTTCGGGGCGCCTGGCGACCTCCGCCGCCAGCTCGTCGAGCACGCGCGCGGTTTCCTCGACCGGCGTGCCCTCCGGCATGTCGAGCACCACCTGGAACTCCGACTTGTTGTCGAAGGGCAGCATCTTCATGACGACCCACTGCACCGCCGCGAGCGAAACCGCGATGCCGATCGCCGCGAGCGTGCCGAGGTCGAGCTTGTGACGATGCGGCCGCGCGTCGTCGCCGCGCAGGAACGGGGCCATGACGCGCTCGAAGAACCGGTGCAGCCGGGACTCGGCCTGCTCTTCCTTCGCATGGGAGACGGGTGCGTGCGCGAGGAGCCGCTGCGACAGCCACGGCGTGAAGGCGAGCGCGATCGCGAGCGAGATCAGCATCCCCATGCTCGCGTTGATCGGGATCGGGCTCATGTACGGGCCCATGAGCCCGCTCACGAACGCCATGGGCAGCAGCGCGGCGATCACGGTGAACGTCGCGAGGATCGTCGGGCCGCCGACCTCGTCCACCGCGCGCGGGATCAGTTGCCCCAGCGATTCGCCCGGGTGCAGGCTCATGTGGCGGTGGACGTTCTCGACGACGACGATGGCGTCGTCGACGAGGATGCCGATCGCGAAGATCAGCGCGAACAGGGAGACCCGGTTGATCGTGAACCCCCAGGCCCACGAGGCGAACAGCGTCGCGGCGAGCGTGATCACGACGGCGGCGCCGACGACGATGGCCTCGCGCCAGCCCATCGTCAGCCAGATCAGCAGCACGACCGACCCCGTCGCGAACATGAGCTTCTGGATCAGCTTGACCGCCTTGTCGTTGGCGGTCTCGCCATAGTCGCGAGTCACGGTGACTTCGACGCCGTCGGGCACGTGGGTGCCGCGGAGCTGCTCGACGCGTGCGAGCACGGCCTCGGTGACGTCGATCGCGTTCTCGCCGGGCTTCTTCGACACCGCGAGCGTCACCGCGGGTGCCACGCCCTGCAGGTCGATGCCCTTCTGCGACGCGGCCGGGCCCGCGCCGAAAGTCACGTACTGTTCGGGCTGGTCCGCGCCGAGCCGGACGGTGCCGACGTCCTGCAGGTAGATCGGGCGACCGTCGCGCATCGCGACGACCAGCTGCGCCACGTCCTCGCGCGAGGCCAGGAATTCGCCCGCCTGCAGCGGGAGCACGCCCTCCGGCGTGACGAGTGCACCGGCGTGCTGCACGACGTTGCCCGCCTGCAGCGCCGCCGCCAGTTCGCTCACCGTCAGGCCGTACGCG
>DASSJN010000053.1:0-8969 GCA_035691185.1 Steroidobacteraceae bacterium | reverse complement strand
TCCGCCTCGCGGCGCAGGCCCTTCCTGGAAGCGAGCGTGACGCGCGTTCTAACGCGCGCGACCGCGACGCAGAAGATTGACGACGGCGAGCAGGATCACCGCGCCGAGCAGCGACACGAACAGCGAACCCATGCTGAACGCGCCGTCGTTGATCGTGCCCACGCCGACGAGCGGAGAAATGAGCCAGCCGCCGATCAGCGCGCCGACGATGCCGACGATCACGTTCAGGAGGACGCCTTGCTGGGCGTCCGTGCCGACGATCAACGAGGCGATCCAACCGATCACGCCTCCGACGACCAACCAGATCAGGATGTTCATTCTTGCCTCCTTGGACGAGTGCGCTTCGGGCTGGCGCCGCCCGCGCGCACGCCAGACCGTCCCGCCCGCAGCCTCTCGCCGGTGTCTCGGCGTCGATGTCGGACTCACGCCGAAACGGGCGTCAGCAGCATGCGCGGGGCCGGGGCGTGTGCGACGCCCCCCTGTCGCCAGAAGCAGACAGGTGGCGACCCGATCGTAGGACCGGTCCGTCCCCCGTTGCATCGCTTGTCCGGACGCCTCTCCGCGAGCGGCTCGGCAATCTCGCCTTCCTGGCGCAAGAGGCGCCGGACCCACACAACATGGAGCAGTGACATGGCACAGAAGACACTATTGATCGCAGCCGCGGTCCTGGGCCTCACGCTGGGAGCCGCGGGCTGCAACCGGCAGGAACCGGCCAGCGAGGTGCGCGAGGACGTGGCCGAGGCACAGCAGGATGCCAGCGAGGAAGTGGCGGAGCAGCAGTCGGACGCGGTCGCCGCGGCGGACGAGGGCTCGATCGAGGATCGTGCCGAGGCCGACTATGACGTCGCCATCGCGAAGGCCGACGGCGATCGCAAGGTCGCGGAAGAAGCGTGCGAAGCGCTGAGCGGCGACGCGCAGGAGAACTGCAAGAAGCAGGCGGAGGAGCAGTACGACGCGGCCAAGGCGCAGGCGCAGGCCGAACTCGACGCGGCACGCACCGGCGGCGCGACGGGCACGACCGACGTGACCGGCACGGCCGACCCGACGACGACCGGCACCACGGGCGCAACGCCCTCCACGACCGACGAAACGCCGGGCAACTGAGCCGCCGTTCCGGACGCGATTCGTCCGTCAGTCGATCGAGGAACAGGAACGCCGGGCGCGGGTCACCCGCCCGGCGTTTCGTTCCTGGGCAAGGGGTTTCTGCGCGGAATCCGCAGTTCGATGATCGACCGGTCGCCCTGGCCGGACTCGAGCCACGCCGCCCCGAGTGACCGCAGCCACGTCCGCAGGGCATCGATGTCCTCGGCACGCGTCGCCTCACCGGCCACCGGACCCGCCGGCACGCGCGTCAGTTCGAGCACGTAGCCGTCGCGCCGCGTCGCGAGCTTCGCGGTGAACTCCGTGAGCGCCGACCCGTCACCGAGCAGCGTCTCGACCAGCCGGAACGCGGCAATCAGGATCTCGGCATCGACACCCTCGAGCGTTTCGTCGAGCGCCACGGCGTAGCGGACGTCCCTGGCGCGGCAGGTTTCCTCGACGAGGTGCCGGACCGCGAGCGGCAGTCCGAAATGGTCGAGCAAGGCCGGGTGCAGCCGCTGCATCTCGCGCCGTGCGTCCCGTATGACCTGCTCCAGCAGGTGGTCGATCCGTCGCAACTGGTCCTGGGTGTCGTCGTCGGTGACCCGGGAGGACACCCGGGACAGGTCCATCCGGGCGGCGGCGAGCATGCCGCTGACGTCGTGGTGCAGCATCCTCGACAGGCGCGACCGCTCCTCTTCCCGGCGCTGCTGCACATGGGCCACCAGGGCGGCGCCCTCCGCCCCAATGGCGGGGGAGAGGGACATCTTCGCTTCCTTCACTGCAACTCCTGAGCTTGCGGTCGTCCTTGACAGAGAGTATGCATGGCCCAATGGTTCGTCGCGCTCGTGTGTAGGATTGTTCCGACAGCGTAGTTGAGTCAGCCGTTTTTTCCGTACACTGCGATCGTACCCCGCATGGCGCGGCAGGATGCAAGTCATGAGGAAAACATCTGTAGTAGTCGTGGACGATCACCAGGTCGTGTGCGCGGGCCTGCGATCGATGATCAACGCGCAACCCGACCTGGGAGTGGTGGGTGAGGCCACGTCGGGCAAGGAGGCGCTCGAGCGGCTGAAGGAAACGCAGGCCGACGTGATGCTGCTCGACCTGTACCTCCCGGACATGTCCGGGCTGGACGTGCTCCGGTATGCGCGGTCGCATTACCCGCGCACCAAGATCCTGGTCCTGAGCAGCTACCCGGAAGCGCAATTCGGCCTCAACGTGCTCCGCGGCGGCGCGAGCGGTTTCATCGGCAAGGGCACCGAGGCGCCCGAGCTGATGCGTGCGCTGCGCACGGTGGCGCGGGGCGGCCGGTACGTGGGTCCGGAGCTCGCGGAGCAGCTCGTCGCGGGAGTGTGTGGCGACTCCAACGCACCGCTGCACGGCAAGCTGTCGGAGCGGGAGTTCCAGATCTTCTGCAAGCTTGCCCAGGGCGAGTCCGTCTCCCAGATCGCAGCGCGGTTGTTCCTGAGCGTGAAGACTGTCAGCACGTACCGGCGGCGCATCCTCGACAAGATGTCGATGAAGAGCAACGCGGAGATCACGAGCTACGCGATCCGCAATGACCTGATCCGCTGACATCCATCGACGCATCGATGCGTCCGACGAGGACCGTGTCGCTGCAAGGTGGCACGGTCCTTGCTTTTTCTGTTGCATGGCCAGTAAGCAGCAGTCGACCGGCAAGAAGAAGCAGTCGTCGAAGCAGACCAGACCGCCCCAGCGACAGCGTCCGCCGGGCCTCGAGTCGAGGATGCGGCCGCGGCCAGCCTCGAAGATGCGCGAGTATCGCGCGGCGGGCCGGCTCGAGGGCCAGGTCGCGCTGGTGACGGGCGGCGACAGCGGGATCGGTCGCGCGGTCGCCATCGCGTTCGCCAAGGAAGGTGCGGACGTCGCCATCGCCTACCTCAGCGAGCACTCCGACGCGCGGGAGACCGTGGCCGAGATCGAGAAACTCGACCGGCGCTGCGTCGCGATCGCCGCCGACCTGGGCGATGTCGCCGCCTGCCGGCGCGTCGTCGAACGGGCCGCGACCCTCGGCCGGCTCGACGTGCTGGTCAACAACGCCGCGATGCAGGTCGAGCAGGACCGTTTCGAGGACATCACGCCGCAGCAACTCGAGCGCACGTTCCGCACCAACGTGTTCGCGATGTTCCACGTCACGCGCCACGCCCTCGCCCACATGCGGCGCGGCGCCCGCATCATCAACACCGCGTCGGTGACGGCCTACCGCGGGAGCCCGCACCTGATCGACTACGCGTCCACCAAGGGTGCCATCGTCGCGTTCACGCGTTCCCTCGCGTTGTCGCTGGTCGAACGCGGCATCCGCGTCAACGCCGTCGCACCCGGGCCGGTCTGGACGCCGCTGATCCCGGCGTCGTTCTCGCCGGAGGACGTGCAGACGTTCGGCGCCGACGTGCCGCTCGGTCGTCCCGCCGAGCCGGACGAGATCGCACCCTGCTTCGTGTTCCTCGCCTCGGACGACGCGGCATTTTTCGTAGGGCAGGTCCTGCATCCGAACGGTGGCGAAATCATCAACACTTGAGTGCAGGCTCGCTCAGCAGCAGCAAAGGAGTGCATTCCATGCCCAGAGGCAGCAAGGACAAGTACACGGAAAAGCAGCAGCGCAAGGCCGAGCACATCGAGGAGGGCTACGAGCAGCGCGGGGTCCCGCACGAGGAGGCCGAGCGGCGCGCCTGGGCCACGGTCAACGCCCAGGACGGCGGTGGCCGCGAAGGCGGACGCCTCGCGCGTGGCGGCAGCGACGACGAGCGCCCCATGGACGAGGACGCCGCCGTCGGCGCGACCAACCGGGGCAACGTCGACGAGGGACTTGACCGGGGCGAGCCCGTGCAGGTCGACGAGCCGGTGCAGGGCTCGAGCCGCAGGGACACCTCGACCGGAGCCCGGCGCGCCACGCGAGGCGCGGCCGGACGCACGGCGGCAGCAGCCCGTGGCGGTCGGAGCAGCCGTGGCAGCCGGACTCGCTCGACGCGCGCCAAGTCCACGACACGCGCCAAGTCCACGAGGCGAGCCCGGACTACCACGCGTGGCAAATCGGCGTCGCGCGCCAGGACGAGTGCGCGGGCAAAGACGAGTTCGCGGGCAAAGACGAGCGGTGGCCGCAGCCGGTCGAGCGCTGCCGGATCCCGCCGCGGCGGCGCACGTGGAGCGGCTGGACGCTCATCGGCGACCGCACGCGGCGGTAGTGCCCGCAGCAGGACGGGCGGCGGCAGTGCCCGCAGCAGGACGAGCGGCGGCAGAAGCAGCGGCGGCGGCCGCTCGCGAGGCGGCCGACGTTGACCCGATCGGGCGTCGGGCACGCCGCGTGGCTGACGGCAGCCTACGGCGTGTCGCGGCCGGCGCGGCGGCTTGAGCCTGACGTCGCGCGACCGCGGAGTTCTGGCGCGGAGCGAGTCCTGCATCAGTTCGAACACGGCTCGTTCGAGCGGGGCCGTCTCCGCCGCGGTGCCGTCGCGCGGCACGACGACGTCGTAGCCGCGCAGATGCGCGTCCGCGCCGGTGAACCAGATGCAGCTGGTGGCCGACACGCCCGTCAGCACGAGCCGGCGGACGTAGAGCGCCTCGAGCAGCAGTTCGAGCGGCGTGCAATAGAACGCGGAGTGCCGGGGCTTGAGCACCACGTAATCGGCCGGCTGCGGACGAATCGGAGCGAGCGCGCGCCAGACCGCGGGGTTCGACTGTCGGATGTGGTCGCCCACGTCCGCGAGGCTCGAGCGCCAGCGCCCGAAGTTGTCGTTCGCGTAGACGACCGGGACGCCGGCGCGGCGAGCTCGCGCGAGCAGTGCTGCGACCGGCGTGATGCGCGGCCGGAAGCGGCGCAGCAACGTGTCGGCGCCGACGAAGCGGAAATCGTTCAGCACGTCGATGACGAGCACCGCATCGCCGTTGCCGTTGGCGTCCTGTTTCACGGTCGGCGCGTGCAAACGCTGCGCGGCGTTTGCAGGAAGTTCATCGCATGACCACTACCGATGCGTACGACGTCGCCGTGCAGGCCGCGAAGGCTCTCGGCTACTACGCGACGTTGCTCGTGATGATGCGGCTGGCGGGCAAGCGCCTCGCCGGACAGACGACGACGTTCGACCTGCTCGTGCTGATCACGCTCGGCGTGACCGTGCAAGGCGTCTACGTGGGCGACGGCACGCGCGATCTGGTCGTCTTCGTGGTCGTGGTGTTCGCGGTGCACCGCGGGCTCGCCGCCGTGTGCAGGGCCTCGCCGCTCGTGCGGCATCTCGTACGCGGGAAGCCGCGCGCGCTCGTGCTCGACGGCGTGGTGATCGACGCGGCGCTCGACGCCGAGGGCGTGTCGCGCGATGAATTGCTTGCAGGACTGCGCCGACTCGGCTTCGAGCAGCCGGCCGAGGTCAGGCTCGCCGTGCTCGAGGAGACGGGACACATCTCGGCGATCGCCCTGGAAGACAAAGGGGACAGGGGTTAGGAGGCAGGAGACAGCGAGAACGCGGCGGTGCCGCATGCACCTCTCCCGCGACGCGCGGGAGAAGTCGCCCGCAGGGCGGGTGAGGGCCCGGCGAAGCCATCTTTCCACTATCCCCTATCCCCTGTTCCCTATCCCCTTCTCCTGTCCCGTTCCCTGGCGACAGCGCTCCTCGACCTTGCCCCAGTCGACGCTGCTCCAGAGCATCTCGAAATAGTTGTCGCGCTGCGAAGGCGCGAAGTCGAGCAGGTAGGCGTGCTCCCAGAGGTCCAGCGCGAGCACGACCTGCGTGTTCGCCGGGACCATCAGGTGGTGCAGGTCGACCCAGGCGTTGTAGATCCTGTTCGTGGCGGCTTCGCGCACGCAAACGATCCAGCCGATGCCTCGCAGCTGGGCGAGGCCGGCTGCATGCTGCATCCACTGCTCGATGCCGCCGAACGACCGCTCCACCGCGTCGGCCAGCACGCCCTGCTTGTCGGGACTCGTGGCGCCCGGCGCACCGAGCGCCTCGAAGAAGAGTTCGTGCAGCACGATGCCGTTGTATTCGAACGCGAAGCGACGCGCATGGCTCGCGAGATCGAGCGGAGCCGCGGATTCCCCGGGCGCCGGGAAGGCGGCGCGCTGCTCGGCGAGCACCGTGTTGAACGCCTTGACGTAGCCGCGGTACAGCTCGAGGTGCAACTCGATCGCGCGCTGCGACAGGCCCGTCACCGCGGTGAGGTCGAATTCGCGGGCTTCGTAGGGGCCGTTGCTCGCCCCCGGGGACGTGATGCCGGTCATCGGGCACCGCCGGTGCACGGCGTGCGTCGCGCGAAACGAGTCTGGGTCATCGCTGCTTCCTTGCGTGGCGTGAGGGCGAACGGCCGGCGCGGCTGCACCGGCAGCGACAGCATGCGCCGTGCGCGCGCGTCGACCCGTCGGCCCCGCGCGAGGACGACTGTAGGACGCGGGCCCCTCCTATGGACAGCGCACGGACGAACGCATAGAAACGGATTGAACCCTCCGGGAGCTGCATGGAGCGCTGGCGCATCTTCGGCCTCACCACGCTCTTGTGCGTGGCATTTCTCGCGAGCCTCTTCCTGATCGCGGAAGCGGGCCGCGTGCGCCTGCGCGATGCCTCCGAGGCCATGCAGGCCGCCATGGCGCGTCGCATCCTGGTGGGCGAACTCCGGCAGCAGGTCGCGGAGTCGTCGCTCGCGACGCGCAGTTTCCTGCTCACGGGCCGGCCGGAGTACCTCGAGCCGCTCAAGGCGTCCGGCCGCGACATCAACCGTACCGCCGATGCGTTCGTCACCAGTTATGCGGACGAACCGCCGGAAGCCGCCGAGACCGCACGGCAGTTGCGGTACCTGGCAGGCATGCACGCTGGCGCGACGCTGTCGCTGATCTCGCTCTACACCTCGCGCGGCGCCGCCGCGGCCCGCGAACTGGCGCGCGCGCAGGCGCCGGCCGTCGATCCGCTCGGGCGGTTCATCGCAGTGGCGGACAAGCTGGAGGACTACGAAGGTGCGCGGATGACCGAGACCCGCGCGAACTGGCAGCGCGAGCAGCGCCTCGCCCGGCAGCTCGCCCTCGCCGGCACGCTCGTGACCATCGCACTGGTCGTCAGCGCTTCGTTGATGGCGCTCAGCGCACTACGTCGCCATCGTGACGGGATGGCGCAGGTAGAGCGGCGCAAGGACGAACTCGAACACGAGGCCACGACCAGAGCGGCCGAGCTCAGCGAGGTGTACGGGCACCTGCAGACGGTGCAGGAGCAGGAGCGATCGCGCCTCGCCCGCGGCCTCCACGATGAACTCGGGGGCCTGCTGCTCGCCGCGCGCATGGACGTCACCTGGGTGAAGCAGCACGCGCGCGATGCGACGCCGGACGCACTCGCCGCCCGCATCGAACGCATCCTCGACGTCCTGGACCAGGGCATCGACCTCAAGCGGCGCGTGATCGAGGAACTGCGCCCGACGCTGCTCGACAACATGGGCCTGCTCGCCGCCATCCAGTGGCAGGCCGACGAAACCTGCAAGCGCGGCAGGTTGCACTGCACCTGTCATTTCCCGGCGCAGGAACCCGAGGTCGACGCGCACACGGCGATCGCCTTGTTTCGCGTGGTGCAGGAAGCGCTCACCAACGTCCAGAAGCACGCCAATGCGAGTCGCGTCGACGTCACGCTCGACCTCGCGGCGGACCACGTTCTGCTCGCCATCGTCGACGACGGGCGCGGCATCGGCACGGACGAGTTCGGCAAGGCCCAGTCGCACGGGCTCGCGGGCATGAAGCACCGTGTCGTCGCCCTCGGCGGTACGCTCTCGGTCGGCAGGTCTCCGGAAGGCGGGACGGAGGTGCGGGCGATCGTGCCACGCGGCCCGGTGGGCGAATCGCGGGCCCCGTCATCGGGGGCCGCGCTGCCGCGGGCCAACGTGTCGCGGTTGATGGGCCGGTCGAGCTGAGCGCGTCAGACCGCCCTGCGAGCCTCGTCCGGGCGCCCGGTCGCGGAGGTCCCGTCGCCGAATTCGGCGTTCTCCCACGCCGTGACCTGGGCGTCCGCTTCCTCCTCGGTGACGCCATAAGTCTCCTGCAGCTTGCCGAGCAGCAGGTCGCGACGGCCCTCGATGACGTCGAGCTGGTCGTCGGTGAGCCTGCCCCACTGCATCCGGATCCGGCCGCGCAGCTGCGTCCAGCTACCCTTGAGGGCTTCCCAGTTCATCGCCAGCTCCGGTGTAAGAATGACAACGCGACGAGCAACGAGCGTAAAACTTGCAGCGGTGCGGACCGTACCGGCACACGACTCAATGCGTGGAGTCCGACAGCTCCTGCAGGACGGCCGGCAGTCGGGCGTAGTCGCGGGATTTGTCGAGGAAGTGGCGCGCGCCGAGCGCAAGCGCAGTCTCCCTGTACGCCCCGATGGCGAAGTTCGTGAACACGATGACGGCGGGACTCCCGGCACGGTGCTTGAGCGCGCGCAGCACCCCGAAGCCGCTGCCGGTGTTCAATTGCAGGTCGAGGATCACCGCATCGATGTCGTCTGCCTCGAGCCGGGCAACCGCGTCCGGCTCGGAGGTCGCCGTGGCCACGAGTTCGACGCTGGCGAGGTCGCCGATCAGCTCGCTGATGCGCTGGATCAGCAGCGGCGAGTCCTCCACCAGCAGCACGCGCAGCCGGCGGTCGATCGTGTGACGCTGTCCGCCGGAGGACACGGAGCGCATCGGGTTGGGTACCTGGCGAGGCGACACGGACGCGCCCGGCCCGGCAGTACGAGACGGGCCGCAGCGCAGTGTCCTCTCGATTCGTGGCATGAGGTTCATCCGGATTCAATACCGCCGGTAATGCCCGGCAGGGGCAAAGATTCGTTCGTGATGTATCGCCCGCCCGCAATATTCGCGCGAGCGGTTGGTACTCCGCGAAATGGTCGGGGGCCCTGCAAAGCCGGTGTCGGTATTCT
>DASSJN010000052.1:0-3828 GCA_035691185.1 Steroidobacteraceae bacterium | reverse complement strand
AGCCGCGAACCAGGACCGCGTGCTCGGCTACAAGATCACGGTCCTGGCCTTGCTGCCCCTGCTGATCTGGCTGGCCTGGCGCAGCCGCGACGTCCAGGAGACCGAACCGGGGCTCCAGGCCGCGGCGCGCGTGCTGCGCCGGCCGGTTTCGGCGTGGCTCGTGCTGGCTTTCGTCGGCCTGCCGTTCTTCTTCCCCGAAGCGCCGGTGATCCTGCACCAGTTCGGCCTGCTGATCGCGGTGGTGCCGGTGCTGCGGCTGCTGCCGCCGAAGGTGTACGAATTCCTCGGGCCCTGGCCGTACATCGCGACCGCGCTCTACGTGGGCTACCGGTTGAGCTTCGTCGTGCTGGGCAACCCGCTGTACCACCGCCTGTACCTGCTCGTCGTCGCGGTGGTCACCGCCGCCGCCCTGGTCTGGCTGTTGCTGAGTTCGCGGCGCGACGCGCAAGGCGTGGCGGGCAAGCGCATCCGCGGCGCGGTGCGCACGGCCGGCTGGCTGGCCGTCGCGGCGCTGGCCGGCGCGATCGCCGCGAACGTGGTCGGCAACGTCACGCTCGCGGAAGTGCTTTCCGGGGCCGTGCTCGACAGCGCCTACATCGGTCTGGCGCTGTTCGCCGGCGCGCACGTGCTGGCTTCGGTGCTGCATCTGATCATGGCGCGCCGCTCGTCGGCGCGATTCCGCCTGATCACGCGGCACACCGGGCCGCTCATCGAGGGCCTGACCAGGCTCATCGGCGTGCTGGCGCTGGCGATCTGGCTCGTCGTGGCCGCCAACCTGTTCCGCATTGGCCGACCGATCTTCGGCTGGATCAAGGCGGTGGTGACGTACCCGCTCGAAGCCGGGCAGATCTCGATCACGCTCGGCGGCATCCTGCTGTTCGCGTTCGCCATCTGGCTCGCATTCTGGATCGCGAAGACCCTGCGACTGCTGCTGCGCGACGAGGTACTGCCGAAGATGGCGTTGCCGCGCGGGGTCGACAACAGCATCTCGACGCTGAGCTACTACGCCGTGATTCTCGGCGGGCTCATGGTCGCGCTCGCCGCGGCCGGGTTCGAGGCGGGCCAGTTCGCCATCGTGTTCGGCGCGCTCGGCGTCGGCATCGGCTTCGGCCTGCAGAACGTCGTCAATAATTTCGTCTCGGGCCTGATCCTGATGTTCGAGCGCCCGATCCAGCCGGGGGACGTGGTCGAGGTGTCGGGCACCTCAGGCAAGGTTCGCGACATCGGCATGCGTGCGACGACTCTGACGACGTTTGAAGGCGCAGACGTCGTCGTGCCGAACGGAACTCTGCTGTCCGAAAAACTGATCAACTGGACACTCAGCGACATGAACCGTCGCATCGACGTCGAGGTGGGCGCGGCCTACGGCTCCGATCCGCGCAGGGTCATCGCGCTGCTGCGCGAGGTTGCCGAGGGCACGCCGGGCATCGTGCCCGAGCCGGCGCCGGCGATCGTGTTCAAGGGCTTCGGAGCAAGCTCGCTCGACTTCGGCGTCCGCGCATGGACGCACGATTTCGGCGACTGGGTGGCCATCCGCACCGAAATGACGGCGCGCGTCTACGAGGCGATGCAGCGCGAAGGCATCGAGATTCCGGTCCCGCAGCAGGACCTGAATCTGCGCAGCGTATCGCCGGAAGCGGCGACCCGCCTCGGCGGCGCCGGCACGCCCTCGCAGACGCGGTCGCAACCGGCCACGAAATGCTGATCGAGGCAGGATTGTTGAGCGGCGGCATCGCCGTCGTCGCCTCGGCGCTCGGCGGGGTCGGCCTCGCATTCGCGATTCACGGCGCACCGTGGAAGTCGTGGCTCGGCGACGGCGAACGGCAGTGGGTGTGGTTCCTCTCGATGGCGGTGCTGCTCGTGGTCTGGGCGATGAAGGCCGGCATCACGCCAGGGCTCTCCGTACGTTTCCTGCTCGTGACCGCGCTCACGCTGATGCACGGATGGCGACTCGCCGTGGTGGCCGGTGCGCTGGTGCTGGCCGTGTTGAGCGCCGCGGGCGCGGCGGAGTGGTCCAGCTTCGGCGCCAACCTGCTATGTACGGCGCTGATCCCGGCATTGTTCACGGCATGGCTGCACGAGCTCGTGCACGACCGGCTGCCGCACAATTACTTCATCTATTTTTTCGTCACGACCTTCCTCGGCGCGGCGGCCGCATTCAACGTCGCCGGGCTCGCGCGCGTCGTGCTCGTGGCCTCGAGTGGCTCGCTCGATACCGCCCGCATCGGGGCCGAGTATTTCGCGATCCTGCCGCTCATGAGTTTCGGCGAGGCCGTCGCCAACGGCATGATCATCGGCATGGCCGTCGTGTACCGACCGGCGTGGGTCATGAGCTTCGACGACCGGCTGTACCTGGCGCGACAGTGAGCCGGCGCTTGCGGCCAACCGCGCTACGGCCGCGACGAGCCGTGGCGCGCGGGCGCACTGCCGGCCGGCAACGCCATTTAAGGTAAACGGCGCGGCCGACTGGCCGTCAGAGGTGTCGTGCCATGAAGCCATCGGCCCGTGTCGGCCTGCTCGGCCTGGTCCTCGTCGCGATGCCGGCAACCGTTCCCGCGCAGGCCACCTTCCACGGCAATGTCGCCCGCACCGGGGTCTTCGACGGCGCCGGACCCGTGACGGCCCCGCGCCCGAAATGGCTGTTCAAGGCGGCGGGCCCCATCGTGACCACGCCCGCGGTCGTCGAGGAGGTCGTCTACCTCACGAGCCTGAGCGGTCACCTCTATGCCCTCGACCGCCAGACAGGCGCGGAGCGCTGGAACTTCAAGTCGAGGATGCCGATCGCCTCCTCGCCCACGGTCGCGGACGGCGTAGTCTATTTCGTCTCGTCGGCGGGCTCGCTCGCGGCGATCGACGCGGCGAACGGCCAGCCGCACTGGGTCTACGCGGTGGAGCACGAACGCCGGTTCGAGGCCCGGAACCTGCACGGCTATGCGCCGGCGACGCAGACCATCCCCGACGCGTGGGACATGTTCGTGTCGTCACCCGCCGTCGCCGATGGCACGGTCTTCTTCGGCAGCGGCGACGGCAATGTCTACGCCGTAGATGCGAACACCGGCGTGCTGCAGTGGAAATTCGCAGCCGGCGACGTCGTCCACGCCTCGCCGGCCGTGGCCAGAGGCGTCGTGTACGTCGGCAGCTACGACGGCAAGTTCTACGCGCTCGACGCGACCACGGGCCAGCAGAAATGGGCCTTCCAGGGCGGGCTGGACCCTGCGATCCACAACCAGCAGGGCTTCCAGGCGTCGGCCGCGGTGGTCGACGGGGTGGTCTACGTCGGGTCACGCGACGCGCACGTCTACGCGCTGGACGCCGCGACGGGCCGGAAGAAATGGGATTACCCGACGAGCAAGTCGTGGGTGAACGCGACGCCGGCCGTGCGCGACGGGCTCGTCTACGCCGCGACTTCGGACAGCTCGCGCTTCTTTGCGCTCGACGCGCGCACCGGACGGCTGCGCTTCAATTTCGATGCGAAATCCTACGTGTTCTCCTCGCCCGCACTCGCCGGCAAGCTGGCGTACTTCGGCAGCCACAACGGCCGGGTCTATGCCGTCGATGCCGCCAACGGGCAGCTCACGTGGGAGTTCCAGACCGAGGCGTCGCGCCGGAACGAGGACGGCCTGCTGCAGCTGGACGGGCGCCTCGACCGCGACTCGTTCAAGCCCGTCTTCGGCGATTTCCAGGACATGTACGTCGACTTCGCGCGCTTCGTGTCGATCGGCGCGATCTTCGGCTCGCCGACCGTCGATCGCGGCGTGCTCTACGTCGGCAGCACCGACGGCAATCTTTACGCCCTGGAATGATGCACGAATGACTTTGGGGCCTGAC
>DASSJN010000051.1:0-5970 GCA_035691185.1 Steroidobacteraceae bacterium | reverse complement strand
GACCCTCAGGCGCCGACGGCCTGCTTCGTATCCGTGGCGGTGAGCTCGCGCAACGACTCGACCACGATCGCCAGCCCTTCCTCGACGATCTGCGGCGACGCCGTGAGCGGCGCCAGGAAGCGGATCACGTTGCCGTAGAGCCCGCAGGAAAGCAGCACGAGCCCCTTGCCGGCGGCGTGCTTGACCAGCGCCTTCGCCAGGTCGGCGTCGGGCTGGTGCGCGTCGCCGTTCCGCACGAGTTCGATCGCGACCATGGCGCCCAGGTTGCGCACCTCGCCGATCGCCGGCAGCGCTTTCTGCGCATCCCGCAACCCCGCGACCATCTGCGTGCCCATCGCCTCGGCGCGCGCACAGAGCTGCTCCTGCTCGATGACCTCGAGCACCGCGAGCGCTGCCGCACAGGCGATCGGCGAACCGGCATACGTGCCGCCGAGCCCACCCGGCAGCGGCGCGTCCATGATGTGCGCCTTGCCGACGACAGCCGCCAGCGGGAAGCCGCCCGCCAGGCTCTTGGCCATCGTCATCAGGTCCGGCTCGATGCCCGAATGCTCGACCGCGAACATGCGGCCCGTGCGGGCGAAGCCGGTCTGGATCTCGTCGATGATCAGCACGATCCCGTGCGCGTCGCAGATCGTCCGCAGCGCCCGCAGGAATTCCGGCGGCGCGACGTAGAAGCCGCCCTCGCCCAGCACCGGCTCGACGATGATGGCGGCGACGCGGCCCGGTTCCATGTCGTACTTGAACACGTGCTCGAGCGCAGCGAGGCTGTCCTGGACACTGACGCCGTGATACGCGATCGGGAACGGCGCGTGATAGACCTCGGCCGGAAACGGCCCGAAGCCGGCCTTGTACGGCGCGACCTTCCCCGTGAGCGCCATTGCCATGAACGTGCGACCGTGGAAGCCGCCGCCGAACGCGATGACGCCGGCCCGGCCCGTGTGCGCACGCGCGATCTTGATCGTGTTCTCGACGGCTTCGGCGCCCGTCGTCACGAAGATCGTCTTCTTCGGCGTCGGCCCGGGCGCGAGCGCATTGAGTTTCTCGGCCAGCTCGACGGCCGTGGCATAGGGCGTGATCATCAGGCACGTGTGGCTGAACGCCTCGAGCTGCTTCGCCACGGCGGCCTGCACCTTCGGGTGCAGGTGCCCGGTGTTGAGCACGGCGATGCCGCTGCCGAAATCGATGTAGCGACGGCCTTCGACGTCCCAGAGCTCCGCATTGCGCGCCCGCTCCACGTAGACCGGCAGCTGGTTGCCGAGGCCGCGCGCGAACGCCGCGTCGCGGCGTGCCTGCAGGTCGAGATTCCTGGACATGTCCGTCTCCCCTGGGATGTTTCGCGGCGCGCTAGCCGCGCAGCCGCGTGGCCACCAGGCGCGCGAGGTAGTTCGCGAACTGGTCGCCGAGATTCTCGTGCTTGAGTCCGAATTCGACCGTCGCCTCGAGGTAGCCGAGCTTGGAACCGCAGTCGAAGCGGCGGCCCTCGAATGCATACGCGTAGACGTCCTCGTCGCCCAGGAGCGCGGCGATGCCGTCGGTGAGCTGGATCTCGCCGCCTGCGCCGCGGCCGACGGTCGCGAGCTTGTCGTAGATGCGGGGCGTCAGCAGGTAGCGGCCGACGACCGCGAGGTTCGACGGCGCATCCGCGGGCTGCGGCTTCTCGACGATGCGCTTGACGAGCGAGAGGCGCTCGTCGATCGGCTCGACGGCCACGATGCCGTACTTGTCGGTCTGGTCGCGTTCGACGGTCTCCACGCCGAGCACGCTGGCACCGCGCTCCTCGAACACGCGCGACATCTGCTTGAGGCACGCCTCGCCGCTGTCGATCAGGTCGTCCGCCAGATGGATGTAGAACGGCTCGTCGCCGACCGCGGGACGCGAGCACAGCACCGCGTGGCCAAGGCCGAGTGGCGCCGGCTGCCGGATGTAGATGCAGCTTGCATACGACGGGACGATGCCGCGCACGGCATCGAGCAGGTCACGCTTGCCCTGCGCCTCGAGTTCGGCCTCGAGTTCCTGGTTGGTGTCGAAGTGGTCCTCGATCGCGCGCTTGGCCGAACCGGTGATGAAGACGAGTTTCTCGGCCCCGGCGGCGAGCGCCTCCTCGGCCGCGTACTGGATCAGCGGCTTGTCGACGATGGGCAGCATCTCCTTGGGGCTCGCTTTCGTGACCGGCAGGAAGCGCGTCCCCCGCCCCGCCACCGGAAATACCGCCGTCTTGATCTTTGGCATGCTCGAGCACCGTGTCCTGGCTGGCTGATGCAGCGAGCCATGATACTTGATGGCGCAGCGAGCCCTCCACGCAGACCCTTCCTACACTCCGACGAGGCGCCGGGACGCAAGCCCCGGGCCTCGTCCGGCAGCGGATCAGCGACCGCCGCCCGGTTTCTGCGCGGGCCTGGTCGCCTGCTTCGCGGCCGTGGGCGCCGCCGAGCCGGCCTTGTCCACCCGGATGTTGCCGCGGTTCTGCTCGAGCACCTTCTGCCCGATGCCCTCGACCTTGAGCAGGTCTTCGGTTGCCCGGAACGGCCCGTTCTTCTGCCGGTACTCGACGATGGCCTGCGCCTTCGCAGGGCCGATGCCGTCGAGTTCCTTCGCGATCGTCGACGCGTCGGCAGTGTTGACATTGACCGGCCCGGCCCAGGCGGCCGCGACCGGCATCAGGCTGACGATGAGTGTCTGCACCAGGGCCCGGGTTGTCTTCGCGTTCATGGTTGCTGCGCCTCCGTGTTTGTCTGCCGCGGCCGACCGGCTGCGGTCGGAGGCCAAGGTAGCGAGCGCCCTGCGGCGCCGCGCCGCGAGAATGTCGCGGCTTTGCGCCGAAAAGAGGGACTCAGTGCGGTGCCCGCGGCAGCGCCGCCTTCGGCAGGAACTCGAGCGCGGCGACGCCGCGCAGCGTGTCCCATGAGTGACAGCCCGGGCAGTGCCACAGGAAGGTGGAGCTGTCGAGGCCGCACTGGCTGCACTTGTAGCGCGCGTGGCGAAGCACCACGTTGCGCAGCGCGCCCGCGATCGCGCGCAACTGGTCGGGCGAGGGTTCTACGCCGGGTGTGAGGAAGGCGGCGGTCATGTCGCGCAGGTCGTTGTCGATCGTGAGCATCTCGCGCACGCAGCGGAGGATGACCGGGTCGTCGTAGTAACCGCCGACGATCGCCGCGTAAGCGATTTCCGCGTGGTTGCCCGCACCGAGCCGTATCAGTTCCTCCAGCGTTTCGTCGAATTGCTGCGGCTCGCCGGCATGGCGCGCGGCGTCCGCGAGGCGCGGCAGCACGACCGCGAGCAGGTGGAAGTCGCGACGCACGACCCGGCGATAGAGCTGCAGCGCGAGCGCGGGGTCGCCCTGCTTGCGCGCGACGTCACCGCGCAGGATGCCGGCCCGGCCGAACTCCTGCTGCTCGCGGCTCGCGCTGCGCAGGTGCTCGAGGGCGGCCTCGAACTCGGCCCTGGCGATCTCGGCCTCGGCCATTTCACAGTAGTAGTGCGCGATCGCCGCCGGCTGCTCGGGCACGCCGACCGTGCGCAGCCGCTCATGAGCGGCGGCGGCCTGGGCCCACTCGTGCTGGATTTCATAGATGCGCACGAGGTGCTGCAGCGCGAGCGCAGGCTCGCGCCCGCCGTCGGCGAGTTCGAGGAAGAGCTTCTCCGCGCGGTCGAACAGGCCGGCGCGGAAGTAGTCGCGCGCGAGTTCGGTCAGCGCGGCGTCGCGGTGGCCATCGTCGAGACTTGCCTTGTCGTAGATGTGCTGGTGCACGCGGATTGCGCGATCGACTTCGCCCCGCCTGCGGTAGAGGCTGCCGAGCGCGAAGTGCGTGTCGACCGTCTCGTCGTCGAGTTCGGCGATCGTCAGGAACGCCTCGAGCGCGCGATCCGGCTTGTCGTCGAGCAGGAAACGCACGCCTTCGAGGTAACGCGCGCGTCGGCGGTGGCGCCGCTGGCGGCGCTTCTCGTTGCGGTACGACGTGACGGCCCAGCCGAGGGCGAGCGTGCCCGCCAGGATCAACCAGAAATTGACGTCAGCCTGCATCGACCTGGGTGGGTGCGGCGGCCGGCGGCTCGCTGGCCGCGGTGGCGCCGAGGCGTGCTTCCGCGAGCCGCAGCGCCTTGCGCAGGCGCCCGCGCTCGGCGAGCAGTTCGGCGACCCACCGGGAGCGCGCGAACGCACCCGCCAGCAGCCCGGCCGAGAACGCGATCAGCAGGGCGAGGCCGGACGACACTTCGAATTTCAGGAAGGCGACGTCGACGTCGAAACGCTGCTGGTTCAACGCTGCGAACAGCATGGCCAGCACGAGGAGGAACGCGAGGACGATACCGAAGGCGATGCGACGCAACATGCGCGAAAGTCTAGCACCGGCGCCGGCGAGGCCCGCTCAGTCAGTCGACGGTCGAAGGGCTCGCCGAGGGCAAGGGCCGGGGCGGGGACGGGCTGCCATCGTCGTCATCGTCGTCGTCGGTGCCGGCACCGGCGCCGTCCGGTTCGTTGACGCGTTCGCGCAGGTCCTTGCCGGGCTTGAAGTGCGGCACGTACTTGCCGGCGAGCGCGACGGTCTCGCCCGTCTTGGGATTGCGTCCCTGGCGCGGCGGACGGAAGTGCAGGCTGAAGCTGCCGAAACCGCGGATCTCGATGCGCTGCCCCTGGGCGAGCGCATCGCTCATGATCTCGAGTATCTGCTTGACCGCCAGCTCGACGTCCTTCGCGGGCAGGTGGCTCTGCTTGGCCGCGATGAGCTCGATGAGCTCAGACTTCGTCATGCTGCGCTCGCCGTCCACTCGAAATCCCCCGGGTCTCTTCTAGTTCGTTTGCTGGCATGGGACCCGCGGCGGTTCATCGCCGCCGCGGGCCACAATGCGGATCAGCTGTCGCGGCCGGAGATCTGCTCCTTGAGCAGGTCGCCGAGGCTGGTGCCGGTCGTCGAGTCGGAGCGATAGCTCTCCATCGCTTCCTGCTCCTCGGCCATGTCCTTCGCCTTGATCGAGAGCGCCACGGTGCGCACCTTGCGGTCCACGGCCGTGAACTTGGCCTCGACCTCGTCGCCGACCTTCAGGATCGTGCGGGCGTCCTCGACGCGGTCACGCGCGAGCTCGGAGGCGCGCAGGTAACCGTCGATGCCGCCGCCCAGGTCGACCACGGCCCCCTTGGCCTCGACCTCGCGGACGATGCCGCGCACGATCGAGCCCTTCGGGTGCTCGGCGATCCAGTTCGAGAACGGGTCCTTCGCGAGCTGCTTGACGCTGAGCGAAATGCGCTCGCGCTCCGGGTCGATCGCGACGACGACGGCTTCGACCGTCTGGCCCTTCTGGTACTGGCGCACCGCCTCCTCGCCCGGGACGTCCCAGGAGAGGTCCGACAGGTGCACGAGGCCGTCGATGCCGCCGGCCAGGCCGATGAACAGGCCGAAGTCGGTGATCGAACGGATCTGGCCGCTGACACGGTCGCCGCGGTTGTAGTTGTCCGCGAACTCGCGCCACGGGTTCGGCTTGCACTGCTTGATGCCGAGGGAGATGCGGCGGCGCTCCTCGTCGATGTCGAGCACCATGACCTCGACTTCCTCGCCGATGTGCACGACCTTCGACGGATTGACGTTCTTGTTCGTCCAGTCCATCTCGGAGACGTGCACGAGGCCCTCGACGCCCTCCTCGATCTCGACGAAGCAGCCGTAGTCCGCGATGTTCGTGACCTTGCCGAACAGCCGCGTGCCCGACGGGTAGCGGCGCGCGATGTTCTGCCACGGGTCGGCGCCGAGCTGCTTCAGGCCCAGGCTGACGCGCTGGCGCTCGCGGTCGAACTTGAGGATGCGCACGTCGATCTCGTCGCCGACGTTGACGACTTCCGACGGGTGCTTGACGCGCTTCCACGCCATGTCGGTGATGTGCAGCAGGCCGTCGATGCCGCCGAGGTCGACGAACGCACCGTAGTCGGTGAGGTTCTTGACCACGCCGCGGACCACCGCGCCTTCCTGCAGCTTGTCGAGCAGT
>DASSJN010000050.1:0-5721 GCA_035691185.1 Steroidobacteraceae bacterium | reverse complement strand
GAGGCCTCGAGCAATGCGCGGAGCCCCTCCGCACAGCGGCCACGGCGGATGCGCTGCAGGCCCTGGGCGACGAGCACCCGGTTGTTGAGGTCGAGCGGCACGACGTCCGCGACCGTACCGAGCGCGACGAGGTCCAGCCATTGCGCGGGGCTCGTGTCGACGTGGGTGGGCAGCAGGTCGTGGCGACGCAGGGCGTGCGTCAGCGCCGCCATGACGTAGAAGGCCACGCCCACGCCGGCGAGCGCCTTCGAGGCGAAGGCGTTGCCCGGTGAATTCGGGTTGACGATGCACGCCGCCTGCGGCAGCTCGCGCCCCGGCAGGTGGTGGTCGGTGACGAGGACGTCGATGCCGAGGCGCCGTGCCTCGGCGACGCCCTCGAGCGAGGAGATGCCGTTGTCGACGGTCACGATCAGGTCGGGCTTGCGCCCGGCAGCCACGCGCACGATCTCCGGCGTCAGGCCATAGCCGAAGCGAAAGCGATCGGGCACGAGAAAATCGGGCTGCTCGAAGCCGAGGACGCGCAACTGCCGGATCATGAGCGCCGTGCTGGTGGCGCCGTCGGCATCGAAGTCCCCGACGACCAGCACTCGCGCACGTTTGCGGTGACACGCGACGAGCAGCTCCGCCGCCTGCTCGACGCCGGCGAGCGTGCTGACCGGCAGCAGCTGGTCCATGCGCAGCGCCAGGTCGTCCGGGCTCGCGATCGACCGTGCGCAGTACACGCGTCGCAGCACCGGATGCAACGACGCAGGCAGCGCCGCGTGCAGGTCCGCACGCGAGTCGCGGCGGACGATTCTCCGTGCGCCCGCCACGTCAGTCGCTCCCGAGTGCGGCCGGACGGCGCCAGACCCGCAGCCGCGCGTGGCGGTCGAGCGTGTAGACGCGGGCGCCGTCGTACATCGCGAGCGAGTGCCATTCGCCCGCCTGCACTGCACGGCGCAGTCGCTCGAGCAGGCTCGAGTCGACTTCAGCGAGCGCTTCGCCCGGCTCGGTCGTCGGCAGTTGCGTCATTGCGATCAGCGCGTCGCCGTCCCCGGCCGCGCCTAGCGACCGCTCCGCCCCGCCGTGCGCGCGCCAGTACGAACGCAGCCAGAGGTCGTCGCTCTGCACGACCCAGCGCCTGGTCGCGGCGAGTTCCTGCGGCGACGTCTCGAACGTGCCGAACCCCCACAGCCAGAGTGCGTTGATGGGCGCGGCGCGCGTGCTCGTGCGACGCTCGTTGACCGCGTGGTCGTGCA
Organism: Steroidobacteraceae bacterium; assembly: GCA_035691185.1. Taxonomy (GTDB): domain Bacteria; phylum Pseudomonadota; class Gammaproteobacteria; order Steroidobacterales; family Steroidobacteraceae; genus RPQJ01. The sequence goes on along the minus strand of DASSJN010000050.1, from coordinate 4,483 downwards.
GCACCATCTGGATCTCGTTCATGCGGCTGCGCATGCGCGCGCCATCCCGCCCTGCCGGCAGGTAATCGTGGATGTTCCGTCCGGCGAGCGTCGCCGGATCGTGCGTCGTGCAGTCGATCGGCTCGGTGCAGCGCACCAGCCAGGCGCCGTCGACGAAATCGACGAGGTCGAAGACGTCGCCCGCGAAATGGCCGCGGACCGTCGCTGCGAGTTGTTCCGCTTCCGCCGGCGTAGGCGCCGCATCGGCGAGCGGCGCCATGCGCACGTCGTCGAGTCCGGCCGCCAGGTGCACGGGCTGCGCGACGGCCCAGCCAGGCGCGCTGCCGACTCCGGCGCCGGCCGCGGCAGCGAGGCTCGACCCCGCGGACCAGCGACGGAATTCAGCGAGCATCGTCGCGTCGACGCCACCGAGGAGCCACTCGCGCCAGCCACCTTGCGGCGGCGGTGCCGCATTGCCGCGACCTGCAAGCCAGCGCAGGGCGGACATGGCCGGCAAGGTCCCCGCCGTGCGCGCCTCGCCGATCGCGTCGTGCAGCCAGGGCAGCGCGACGCGGACCGAAGGCCCTCGCCCGCTCACGACGCGCGCTCCGGCATCGTCGGCGGCAGGACGCGCGCCGTGCGCCGGGCCTGTGTGTGCAGTATGGTTGGATGATGAAGTTCCATCTCGATGCGCCGGCGGGTGTGAACCTGGTGCGCGGCTATGGCCCGGGACAACTGCACGTCAACCAGCAGACACACACCTCGAGTGTGATCCTGACGGCGACGGTCGTCATCGAGCGCTGGCGCCCGACCTCGGCGCTCGACATCACCACCGCGGACCTCGAACCGCTGCTCGATCTCGGCGCGGAGGTCGTGCTGCTCGGCACCGGTTCGCGTCAGCAATTTCCCGACCCCGGGGTCCTTCGCATTCTGTACGAACAGCGCATCGGGGTGGAAGTCATGGACACCTCCGCCGCCTGCCGCACGTTCAACGTGCTCGTGGCCGAGGGCCGCCCGGTGGCCGCCGCGCTGATCGTCTGACTGCACGCTCAGGCGAGGCCCTGCAGCAGCGGCACGAACGTCACCGGCCCGAGCACTTCCTTCTCGACCCGCTCGCCGCGGCGCGTGACGCGCAGCAACTGCTGCTCGCGGTCCGTGCCGACGGGGATGACGAGCCGGCCGCCGTCGGCGAGTTGTTCGATCAACGCCTGCGGCACCGAGTAGGCAGCAGCGGCGACGATGATGCCGTCGAACGGCGCGTACGCGGCCCAGCCCTCGAACCCGTCCCCGTGCTTCATGTGCACGTTGCCGATGCGCAGGTCGCGCAACACCTGGCGGGCGCGCTGCTGCAGAGCCGAGATGCGCTCGATGCTGTAGAGCGTCGTCACGAGCGGCGCGAGCACCGCGGTCTGATAGCCGCAGCCGGTCCCGACTTCTAGCACCTTGCGCGGCTTGTTCGCCTCGACCAGCGACTGCGTCATGCGCGCCACGATGTACGGCTGCGAAATCGTCTGGCCATGGCCGATCGGCAACGCCGTGTCCTCGTATGCGCGGCTCGCGAGCGCCTCGTCGACGAACAGGTGGCGCGGCACGCTGCGGATGCGCTCGAGCACCTCGGGATTCGTGATGCCCTGCTCGCGCAGACGGGCGATCAGACGCTCCCGCGTGCGCGCCGACGTCATGCCGATGCCGCTGTGTCGCGTCGGATCCACCATCACTCGGGACGCCCGCTCAACCAATCGCCGATCTCCTCGAGGGCGGTGTACCGCGTCAGGTCGACCTGCAGCGGCGTCACCGAAACATAGCCGTTCGCGACGGCGTCGAAATCCGTGCCTTCCCCCGCGTCCGCGCCCTCGCCCGCCGGGCCGACCCAGTACACCGAGCGGCCGCGCGGGTCCGCCGCGCGTACGACGGGTTCGGAGCGATGACGGTAGCCGAGCCGCGTGGACTTGAAGCCGCGCAGGTGCTCGTACGGGACGTCCGGCACGTTGACGTTGAGGATCATCGAGGCGTGCAGCGGCGAGCGCTGCAGCCGCATGATCAATTCGCCCGCCACGCGGGCCGCGGTGGAGAAGTAGCGTCCTTCGCGCATGACCAGCGAGATCGCGATCGCCGGCAACCCGAGGAACCGCCCTTCGATCGCGGCCGCCACCGTGCCCGAGTAGAGGACGTCGTCGCCGAGGTTGGCGCCGTCGTTGATGCCGGAGACGACCATGTCGTGGTCGACCTCGTCCGGGAACAGGCCGGAGATCGCGAGGTGCACGCAGTCCGTCGGCGTGCCGTTCTGGACGTAGAACTGCCTGTCGCCGAACTCGATCACCCGCAGCGGCACGTCGAGCGTCAGCGAATTGCTCGCCCCGCTGCGGTTGCGGTCGGGCGCGACGACCGTGATCGCGGCGAGCGGACGCAGGGCCTCTGCGAGGTGCTGCAGTCCCTCGGCGCGATAGCCATCGTCGTTGCTGACCAGGATTCTCAATGCAGCGTGGGACCGTGTCGTTATCGGGCCCCAGCAGTGGCGGGGTTGGCCACGAACGCGGCGCCACTATACTGGAATCCCCGGGCGCCTCGGAAGCGAACTGGCCCCATGACGGATCCCCGCGAGCCGCCCTCCGACGACGACGACGACGACGACCTGCACGCCTTTCGGCGCGCGGTGGCCGACGTCCGGCCCCTGCCCCGGAACCGTCCGGCGACGACGCGGCCGCGTCCCCGCCCGCACGCGCGGTTCACCCGCGCCGAGCGCGACGACGTGCTGCGCGAGAGCCTGGTCGTGCCGGGCGATCCGGCGGACCTGGACACGGGCGAGCACATGTCGTTCCGCCGCCCCGGCCTGCGCGAAGATGTGCTGCGCAAGCTCAAGCGCGGGCAGTTCGCGGTCGAGGCGGAGATCGACCTGCACGGGCTCGGCCGTCACGCTGCGCACCAGGCGCTGCGGCAGTTCCTCAACGACTGCGTGCTGCGTGGCGTGCGCTGCGTACGAGTCATCCACGGCAAGGGCCTGCGCTCCGGCCCCGGCGGGCCGGTGCTGAAGCACGTCGTGAACCACTGGCTGCGCAGGCTCGAGAACGTCGTCGCGTTCGCGAGCGCGCGCCCGGTCGACGGCGGGACCGGCGCGGTGTACGTGCTGCTGAAATAGGGACACTCCGAATTTCCCGGAAAATGGGGACACTCCTTATTTTCGGCAGCGCGGCCTGCCCGGCGGGCGGGCGCGCTTGAAGCCCTGGCACTCGTGCGAGGCGTCGATCCAGGCCTCTGAACCGAACGGCGCCTGCTTGTTCACGCACGCGCGCAGTGCCTCTACCTCCTCGGGGCTTTGCGGCGCGTCGACCAGGCCCTCCCAGTTGCGCGGCAACGGGACAGGAGGTTCGGCGAGGAGCGCCCTGCGGGACGCTGGTCCCTCGCGCCAGGACGCGCTGCACCATCGCCAGTCGCGCGCCCGACGAACGAGATTCGCGCGGACGGCATTCCGTTCGACATAGCGCAGCACGGTGAGCAGGTGACCGTCCCCTTCGATCGGAAACGCCTTGTAGCGACCCTGCCAGACCCGCCCCTCGATGCCGTGTGCACGGTTGTAGCGCTGGGCATGACTCGTCAGCAGCCAGTGCATCCAGCGCCCGACGGCGTCGCGCTCGGACGGCCGCAGCACCACGTGAAAGTGGTTCGGCATCAGACAGACGGCGAACAGTTCGAGCGGCACCAGGTCGTTGGCCTCCCTGATGAGGGAGACGAAAGCCGCATACTCGGCTGAACGGTGAAACAGCTGGCGTCGATTGTTGCCACGGTTGATCACGTGGTAGCAGACGCCCGGATGGATCGCTCGTGGCCCTCTCGGCATGGCAGGCAGCCTGCCGACACCCGAACCATGGCGCTCGCCGTTAATCGCTCAGGAAGCGCTCGAAATTCGGAGTGTCCCCATTTTCTGGGAAATTCGGAGTGTCCCCTATTCCTCGCCGGCGTCCCAGGCGTCGGCGAGGAACTCGTGCAGCACGGCGGTCGCGAACGCGCCACGCGGCAGCACGAAGCGCAGCATGAGCACGTCGTCGGCCTCGAACACCCACGAGAACTCGCACACCGGCAACCGCAGGCTGCGACGCTCGTACTCCATGCGCTCGGCCACGAGCAATGCGACGAGCGCATCGTGCGCGGCAAGCGCGCGCCGCTCCACGTCGAGCGCGGCATCGGTCGCCGGGGATTCGCCGCGTCCCGGCAGGGGACCGCTCGGATGCACGTCCATGGCCGCGCAACGCTGCGCGAGCGTCGCGTCGACCTGCGCCGCGTGGAAAAAACTCCGACGTCCGTCGAGCATCGCCGCCTCGCCGGGCAACAGTCGGTTCCAATCGCCGCGGCGCACCCGTTCGACGAGGACTTCGTTGAACAGGAAGCTGCGCGCCGCCGAGAGCACGAACCCGCATTGCTGCCGGTCCCGCGGCGCCTCGCCGCCCCGGGCCCAGTCGAGCGCACGCCGCAGGTTCGCGCCGTCGCGGCCGAAACGCTGCGGACCGAA
>DASSJN010000049.1:0-8053 GCA_035691185.1 Steroidobacteraceae bacterium | reverse complement strand
ATCCAGAAGGAGCGCATGGACACCTCGCAGATTCCCGACGTCGACGCGTTCCTGCGCGAGTGGGGCATCACCGAGCAGACGATCCGCCTCGCCAAGCCGGACGCGATCGTGCTGCACCCCGGCCCGATGAACCGCGGCGTCGAGATCACGAGCCCGGTCGCCGACGGGCCACAGTCGGCGGTCCAGCAACAGGTGCGCAACGGCGTGGCTGTGCGCATGGCGGTGCTCTCGACCATCGTACGCAACGTGCAGGTCCGCAACGTCGAGGCCGGGCGGCGCGAAGGCTGACGGACGGCAGGCAGGACACCCAGGACGCTCGCTTGACCGACCCGAACCCGCACGCGACCTGCAGCATCGACCGGCCCGGACGCAGCCACGGCCGGCCCGCGGGCGAGCGCACGCACCGTGACACGATCCACGTCGAGGACGGCACGCTGCTGGCCCAGTACGAATATCCCGGTCGCCAGTACGTGATCCGGATCCATGCGCCGAAGTGCGCCGCGACCGCGCAGCCGGGCAGCTTCGCCCATCTGACCTGCGACCCGGACCGCCCGATGCGCCGGCCGCTGTCGCTCATGCGTGCCAACCCCGAGCAGGGCTGGATCGACATCCTCTACAAGGTCGTGGGCCCGGGACTGGATGCGCTGTCCAGGCAACCGCTCGGCGCGAAGATCAGCGTGCTGGGCCCGATCGGCCAGGGTTTCGTCGCGCACCGCGAGCGGCCGCGGACGCTGCTGGTCGGGGGCGGCGTCGGCATCCCGCCGATGGTGTTCCTGGCCGAATCGCTCCGGGCGCGCAGCGCCGAGGCCGCGTGGAAGCCGCTGGTGCTGATGGGATCCGAGATCGAATTTCCATTCAAGCCACGGCCGTCGAAGATCCTGCTGCCCGGCATGCCGGCCGAGGCGATCGCGTGCATGCCGCTGCTCGACGACTGGGGCATTGCGAGCCGGCTCGCGAGCCTGGCCGGGTTCGCGGGCTGCTTCCACGGCTTCGTCACGGAGCTGGCCGCCCGGTGGCTCGAGACGCTCGGGGACGCGGCGCGGCGCGAAGTGGAGATGTTCGCCTGCGGCCCGACGCCGATGCTGCAGGCCACCGCGCGCGTGGCGCGGCGGTTCGGCGTGCCGTGTCAGGTGTCGCTCGAGGAGTTCATGGCCTGCGCGGTCGGCGGCTGCGCCGGGTGCGCGGTGCCGGTCGTGCAACCGGACGGCTCGCTCGCGATGAAGCGTGTCTGCGTCGACGGGCCGGTCTTCGACGCGGACGCGGTGTTCCCGCAGGGGAAGTAATCACTTACCCGAAGTTGATCTTCGCCTCGAGGTTCGTGCGCGAGTCGGCGTTGCTGATCGCCTCCTCGAGCGTGACCTTGCCGTCGAGGTAGAGCTGATACAGCGAGGAATCGAACGAGCGCATGCCCTTCTCGTTCGAGTTGATCAGCGCTTCCTTGACGCCCACCACGTCGCCCTTCTTGATCAGTTCCTGCACGTGCGGCGTGTTGAGCAGGACCTCGATCGCGGCGCAGCGCTTGCCGTCCTTGCCCGTGACCAGGCGCTGCGACAGGATCGCCTTCAGGTACTGCGACAGGTCCAGGAAGATCTGCGCGTGCTGGTCCCGCGGGAACATGTTGATGATGCGGTCGAGCGTCTCCGCCGCGTTGTTCGCGTGCAGCGTCGCGAGGCACAGATGCCCCGTGCCGGCGAAGGTGATCGCGTACTCCATCGACTCGCGGTCGCGGATCTCGCCGATCAGGATCACGTCCGGCGCGGCGCGCATGGCACTGCGCAGCGCGCGGTGGAACGACTTGGTGTCGAGCCCCACCTCGCGCTGGTTCACGATCGACTTCTTGTTCCGGTGCAGGAACTCGATGGGGTCCTCGACCGTCAGGATGTGGTCGGACGAATTCTCGTTGCGGTAATTGATCATCGCCGCGAGCGAGGTCGACTTGCCGGAGCCCGTCGCGCCGACCATCAGCACGAGGCCGCGCTTGATCATGACGAGGTCCTTCATGATCGACGGCAGACCCAGCTCCTCGAGCGTGGGCATCTCGGCGGTGATGTAGCGCAGCACCATCGCGGGGTTGCCGCGCTGATGGAACACGTTGACGCGGAAGCGTCCGAGGCCCGGCTCCGACACGGCGAAGTCGATCTCCAGCTCCTGCTGGAAGTAGTCGATCTGTTCCTGGTTCATCAGGCCGTATGCGGCCTGCTGCACCTGGTCCGCCGACAGCACCTGGCGGTTGACCGGGATGATCCGGCCTTCGATCTTGATCTTGATCGGCGAGTTCGAGCTGAAGAAGAGGTCCGAGGCCTTCTTCTCGACCATGAGCTTGAACAGCGGCTTCGTGTTGAGCACGAAGCTGCGCCCGGTGTCCGATCCGGCCCCGAGCGTGGTGTCGCCCACCATGCGTTCCTGCGGGGGCGCGGTGTTCTCGTTCGTGTCGGCGGTCTCGGCCATGGCTTACTCGTCTTCCTCTTCGAGGATCCGCAGCGCACCCGTCTCGTCCTTGGCGTGCGCGTCCTTGCGCTTGCTCTCGAGCTTGATGCGCAGCCGGATCTCGTTCTTCGAGTCCGCGTTGCGCAGCGCCTCCTCGTACGAAATCACGTGGGTCTCGTAGAGGTCGAAGAGCGCCTGGTCGAAGGTCTTCATGCCGAGCCGGTTCGACTTGGCCATGATCTCCTTGATGGCGGAGACCTCGCCGCGGAAGATCAGGTCGGCGATCAGCGGCGTGTTGAGCATGATCTCCATCGCGGCGATGCGGCCCTTGCCCTCCTCGCGCGGGATCAATCGCTGCGAGATCAGCGCACGGATGTTTAGCGAGAGGTCCATCAGCAGCTGCTCGCGACGGTCCTCCGGGAAGAAGTTGATGATGCGGTCGAGCGCCTGGTTGGCGCTGTTCGCGTGCAGCGTCGCGAGCACGAGGTGGCCCGTCTCGGCGAACTGGATGCCGTACTCCATCGTGTCGCGGTCGCGGATCTCGCCGATCTGGATCACGTCCGGCGCCTGGCGCAGCGTGTTCTTGAGCGCCATGTGCCAGGACTCGGTGTCGACGCCGACCTCGCGCTGCGTGACGACGCAGTTCTTGTGTGCGTGCACGTATTCGATCGGGTCCTCGATCGTGATGATGTGGCCGCGCGTCTTCTCGTTGCGATAGTCGACCATCGCCGCGAGCGACGTGGACTTGCCGGAGCCGGTCGCGCCGACCATGATGCAGAGCCCGCGCTTCGACAGCACGATCTCCTTCAGGATCGGCGGCAGGTCGAGCTCCTCGATCGTCGGGATCTTGTCGGCGATCGTGCGCAGCACGGCGCCGGTCAGCCCCATCTGCACGAACGCGCTGACGCGGAAGCGGCCGATCCCCGGCGGGGCGATCGCGAAGTTGCACTCGCGCGTCGCGTCGAATTCCTTGGTCTGGCGGTCGTTCATGATCGCGCGCACCAGCAGCGCGCTCTGCTCGGGGTTCAGCGCCTGGGTCGTCTGCGGCTTGATCTCGCCGTCGATCTTGATCGCCGGCGGGAAGCCGGCGGTGATGAACAGGTCCGACCCCTTGCGCTCGACCATGCGGCGCAGGAGGTCCTGCATGAGCTTGATGCCTGTTTCGCGATCCATCGATCTCCTCCCGGGCGGTGCGGCCCCTGCCGTCGCGCCCTAGAAGTCCTCCTTGTTCTGCGCCTTGAAGCGGGCTTCTTCCTTCGTGATCATGCCTTTCTGCAGCAGTTCCTTCAGGCACTGGTCGAGCGTCTGCATGCCCGCCGCCTGGCCGGTCTGGATCGCGGAGTACATCTGGGCGATCTTGCCCTCGCGGATCAGGTTCCGGATCGCGGGCGTGCCGATCATGATCTCGTGCGCCGCGATGCGGCCGCCGCCGATGCGCTTCAACAGCGTCTGCGAGATGACCGCACGCAGCGACTCGGAGAGCATTGCGCGCACCATCTCCTTCTCGGCCGCGGGGAACACGTCGACGATGCGGTCGATGGTCTTCGCGGCCGAACTCGTGTGCAGCGTGCCGAAGACGAGGTGCCCGGTTTCGGCGCCGGTGAGCGCGAGCCGGATCGTCTCGAGATCGCGCATTTCGCCGACCAGGATCACGTCGGGGTCCTCGCGCAGCGCCGAGCGCAGGGCCTCGCTGAACCCGAGCGTGTCGCGATGGACCTCGCGCTGGTTGATCAGGCAGCGCTTGGACTCGTGCACGAACTCGATGGGGTCCTCGATCGTGATGATGTGGTCTGGCCGGTTGTCGTTGACGTAGTTGATCATCGCGGCAAGCGTCGTCGACTTGCCGGACCCGGTCGGCCCGGTGACGAGCACCAGGCCGCGCGGCTGCATCGAGATGTCCTTGAAGATCTTGGGCGCGTTCAGGTCGTCGAGCGTCAGCACCACCGAGGGGATGCTGCGGAACACGGCGGCCGCGCCGCGGTTCTGGTTGAACGCGTTGACGCGGAAACGAGCAAGCTTCGGAATCTCGAACGAAAAATCGGTCTCGTAGAATTCCTCGTACGCCTTCCGTTGCTTGTCATTCATGATGTCGTACACCATGCTGTGCACTTCCTTGTGCGTCAGCGCTGGCATGTTGATCCGCTTCATGTCGCCGTCGACCCGGATCATGGGCGGCACGCCCGACGACAGGTGCAGGTCGGAGGCTTTGTTCTTGACGGCGAATGCCAGTAGCTGGGCGATGTCGACGGCCATCATGTCTCCCTTGGGCCTGTCGACCGAACCCCGATGCGGACGGTCTCGCAGGCGGCCGCAGTATAGATCAGCCCCTCCGGCATCAATATGTTAACCGCTCCGCAGTTCTCGCCCGCCGCGCTGCAGGCGGTCCGCGATCGCATCGGACGTGCCGCCGCGCAGGCGGGCCGCGATCCGGCGTCGGTCTGCCTGCTCGCGGTCAGCAAACAGCACCCGGCGTCGCTGGTGCGCGGCGCCTACGAGGCGGGCCAGCGCGACTTCGGCGAGAACTACGTGCGAGAGGGGGCGGCCAAGGTCGACGAACTGGCCGACCTCGCGGAGGCGCGCTGGCATTTCATCGGCCACTTGCAGTCGAACAAGACGCGCGAGGTCGCCGAACGCTTCGCGTGGGTACACACGGTCGACCGCGAGCGCGTCGCCGCGCGCCTGAGCGCACAGCGGCCGCACCACGCGCCGCCGCTGCAGGTGCTGCTGCAGGTACGCCTCGCCGACGAGCCCGGCAAGGGCGGCGTCGAGCCCGCGGCCTTGCCGTCGCTCGCGACCGTCGTCGCGACCCTGCCCCGGCTCAAGCTGCGCGGCCTCATGTGCATTCCCCCGCCGGCGCACGACCTGGAGTCGCAGCGCAGGCCGTTCCGCGAATTGCGCGAGCTCATGGAGCGCATGAACGCGAACGGTCACCAGTTCGACACGCTGTCGATGGGCATGAGCGACGACCTCGAGGCGGCGATCATGGAAGGCGCGACGATCGTGCGTGTCGGCACGGCGATCTTCGGCCCCCGGCACTGAGCGATCACGGGAACGACGACCATGAAGAAGCGAATCGCATTCGTAGGCGGCGGCAACATGGCGACTTGCCTGGTCGGCGGCCTGATCGCCCGCGGCACGATGGCCGCCTCGATCGTCGTGGCCGACCCCGTCGACGCCCAGCGTGATCGGCTCGAGCGACGGTTCGGCGTCCAGACGGAGGCCTCCGGCGTGACCGCCGTGCACGAGGCCGACGTGGTCGTGCTGGCCGTGAAGCCGCAGCAGATGGCGGAAGCGGCGCGCGCCATCGCGCCGACCGTGGCCGTGCGCCGGCCGCTGGTCATTTCCGTCGCCGCCGGCATCCGGCTGGCCGACCTCGAGCGCTGGCTCGGCGTCGGCGTGCCGCTCGTGCGGACCATGCCGAACCTGCCCGCACTGATCGACGCGGGCGTGACAGCATTGTTTGCGCCACCGAGCGTCGAGCAGGAATCGCGCCGGGATGCCGAGACGATCCTCGGTACCTGCGGCCGGACGGTGTGGGTCGAGCGCGAGGATCTGATGGACGCCGTCACGGCCGTGTCCGGGACCGGCCCCGCGTACTTCTTCCTGCTCATGGAAATCATGCAGTCGGCGGCGATCGACCTCGGTCTCGACGCCGCGACGGCCAGGACACTCTGCATCGAGACGGCGCAAGGCGCCGGACGCATGGCGGCCGCGTCCGAATTGGACCCGGCGCAACTGCGCCTGCAGGTGACCTCGAAGGGCGGCACGACCGCTGCGGCGATGGAAGTCCTCGAAGGCGCGGGCGTGCGTGATATTTTTGCGCGAGCAATCGCCGCCGCGACCCGCCGCTCCAGTGACCTGGCGCAGGAATACGGCGCGGCTTGAGACTCAGTCCGGAAGACCACGGCAGGGCCCGCATCGATGAACGACGCGCTTTATTTCGTGCTCAACACGCTGCTCACGCTGGTCGTCGTCGTGTTCCTGCTGCGGCTGCTCATGCCGGTGGTGCGGGCGGACTTCCGCAACCCGGTCGGCGAGGCCGTGCTCAAGGCCACGAACCCGCTGGTGCTGCCGCTGCGGCGGGCCATCCCGTCCCGGCGCCGCTTCGACACCGCGTCGCTGCTGGCCCTGCTGATCGTGCACTTCGTGAAGACGATCGTGCTGCTGCTCGTGCGCGGTGCGACGCTGCGGCCGGAAACGGTGATCGTCGCCGGCCTGTACGGCCTGTTGATCACGGTGATCCAGTTCTACTTCTACGCCGTACTGATCTACGCGCTCATGAGCTGGTTCGCCGGGGCGGGTCGCAGTCCGATCGGCGAGATTCTCGGACGCCTGTGCGAGCCGCTGCTGGCGCCGTTCCGGCGCCTGATCCCTCCGCTGGGCGGGCTGGACCTGTCCGCGCTGTTCCTGCTGATCGCGCTGCAGGCGGTCCTGATCCTGCTGCGCGCGCCCTGAGGGTACCGGACGTCGGGGCCCCGGTGACGTCAGTCGCCATTCGGCGGGACGGGAACGACCTGCTGCTCGAGGTGCGTGTGCAGCCGCGGGCGTCCCGCACCGAATTCGCCGGCCTGATGGGTGAGCGGCTGCGGGTCCGGCTCAACGCGCCACCCGTCGACGGCCGCGCCAACGCTGCGCTCGTCGAGTTCGTCGCGGACGCCTGCAACCTGCCGCGCGCGCGCGTCACGCTCGACAAGGGCACGACGGGACGCGACAAACGCCTGCGCCTGCACGGTCTCGCGGCGATTCCTCCCGCACTGCAAAGAGCGCTGGCGCCGGCGTAGCGCAGCGCTCCCCGCAGGCACGCGTGCGGCATATAGTGTGTCGCGTCCGGCGGGCCCGTCGTGCCGCCGACCGGAGGAACGACACATGACACACCACGGAACGTCCTGGGCCTCCCTGCCGCACGCACCGCGCCGGCTCGCGGCGCTGTGCGCGTTTGCGCTGCTCGCGATCGGCGGCACGCTGCTTGCAGGCTGCGGCTCCGGCGTCGACAGTCGTCCGCAAACCGCGCGGCCGGCGGAAGATACACACCAGGATTTCGGCAATTTCGAAGTCCATTACAACGCGGTGCGGACCGACCAGCTCACCCCCGACGTCGCGCGCGCCTACGACATCGAGCGCAGCGGCAATCGCGTGATGCTGAACGTCTCGATGCTGTCGAAGGCCCCGGACGGCCGCACGACGCCGGTCGACGGCAGCGTCAGGGCGACGGCATACAACCTCAACGGCCAGCTGAAGGACCTCGAAATGCGTCGCGTGCAGGAAGGCACGTCGGTTTACTTCATCGGCGAGGTCGGCATCAGCGGCAATGAGATCCTCGTGTTCGACATCGACGCGACGCCGCGCGACGGAAGCGGAGCGTACTCCGTCAAGTTCAAGCGCGAGTTCTTCGCCGAGTGATTCGCCGCGGGACTAAAAAAATAGGAAAAAATCGGTTTCGACGTATTGAGTACCCTAGTTTTCATGGTATTTTTGCGCGCGCTGAGAGACTAACCGGGGCCAGCGGCCCGCAGCACACACCTAGGAGACACATCACGATGGCAGCCAAGAAGAGCTCTGCACCGACGAAGTCCGACATCCTCGCCTCGATCTCGAAGGACACGGGCCTGTCGAAGAAGCAGGTGAG
>DASSJN010000048.1:0-4521 GCA_035691185.1 Steroidobacteraceae bacterium | reverse complement strand
GAGGAGGCCCGCGCCCTCGACCGGCTGATCCGGGAATTCGACGTCACGCACCAGCAGGCCGCCGACGCTGTCGGCCGTTCACGCGCTGCGGTCAGCAACCTGCTGCGCCTGCTCGAGCTCGCCGAGGAAGTGAAGCAACTGGTCGAGCACCGGCAGCTCGAGATGGGCCACGCCCGCGCGCTGCTCGGGCTCACGAACTCACGCCAGCAGGTCGAGGTCGGGGCGCTGGTCGCGAAGAAGGGCCTCTCGGTCCGCGAGACCGAGGCGCTCGTGAAGCGCATGCTGGCCCACGCGGCACAGCCCGGCCAACGCGAGCCGGAGCGACCCGACCCGAACATCACCCGGCTCGAGCACGACCTGGCCGACAAGCTCGGCGCGAAGGTCCAGGTGCAGCACGCCAACTCGGGCAAGGGCAAGCTCGTCATCAATTACAACAGTCTCGACGAGCTGGACGGGATACTCGCGCACATACAGTGAAGGCCAGGTAATCAATCAGCGACTCTGGCCCAGTGTCTAGTGTTTAGTGTCTAGCGGTTAGTAAGAAAAGATTGCTAACGCACGGCTACGGACCAGCCCTCAGCCGGCCGGCGGCCGACCGCTCCCCCGAGCGGGAGAGGTGAGGCCTCCGACTAACCCCCAGACACTATCCGCTGGGCGCTCTCCGCGTGGTTTTTCCGCATTTGAAGCACTGCAAAAACCCCCCTATACTGCCGCGCCTTTCCGGAGGGCCACGCCGCGGCGTGAGCCGGCCCGGGTAACGGATTCACACGCCACCCGTGGCCGGACAGCCGGCATGACGTGGCTTTTTTGTTGCCCGGAGCTGGGTGAGGCCTTGAGCAACCCTGGTGTGCAGAGCGGCCGGCGTCAGGCGCTGGCCGTCGTGCTGAGTCAGGTTCTGGTCGGGGCGCTCGTCGCGATCGTCTGCTACGCGATCGAGGGGGCTCGTGCCGGCGCGTCTGCGCTGCTGGGCACCGGGATCGGCGTGGCGGCGACGACGTTGATGGCCCTGGCGATGCTGCGGCATGGCGCAGGCCAATCGGCAGCGGGCGCGGCCATCGGGTTCTTCACCGGATGGCTGGTCAAGGTCGGCTTGACCGTCGCGCTGCTGGTGATGGCGTTTCGATCCTCGAAGATCGACGCGGTGCCGCTGCTCGCAGCGTACGGCGCGACGTTCTTCGGTTACTGGCTGGGTGCAGCCCGCTCCGGCGGACTGCGGAACAAGACGAATACGTAAGGTCGGAGTGGCAATGGCTGGCGAAGGTCCTGCGAGCAGCACCGAATACATCACCCACCACCTGACCCACTTCGAGGTCGGCGAAGGTTTCTGGACCTTTCACGTCGACACGATGTTCATGTCGATCCTGCTGGGCCTGGCGACCATCGCCCTGTTCCACTCCGCGGCGCGCAAGGCGACCCCCGGCGTGCCGGGCAAGTGGCAGGCCTTCGTCGAGATGGTCGTCGAGTTCGTCGACACCACCGTCAAGGAAGTTTTTCACCTCGACCGCTCGTTTCTGGCCCCCCTCGCCCTCACTATCTTCGTGTGGGTGTTCCTCATGAACGCGATGGACCTGCTCCCGCTCGACGTGCCGGGCATGATCGCGGGCTGGTTCGGCATCCATTACTGGCGCGTGGTGCCCACCGCCGACGCGAACACGACGTTCGCGATGTCGATCACGGTGCTGTTCGTCGTCCTCTACTTCAGCTTCAAGGCCAAGGGCGCCGGCGGCTACATGCACGAGCTGTTCACGGCCCCGTTCGGCGCGAACCCGCTGCTCTGGCTGCCGAACTTCTTCCTGAACCTGGTCGAGCTGCTCTCGAAGCCCGTTTCGCTGGCGATGCGACTCTTCGGCAACATGTACGCGGGCGAGCTCGTGTTCATGCTGATCGCGCTGCTGGGCGCGACCTGGGCCGGTTTCACCTTCGGCAGCAGCCTCGGCCTGTTCGGGCAGGTCTTCATGGGCGCCGCCTGGGCGATCTTCCACATCCTGATCATCACGCTGCAAGCGTTCATCTTCATGATGCTGACCGTCGTCTACAGCGCGATGGCCACCGAGCACCACTGACCGGCCGGCAACCCGACACGGACCGTCGATGCCACGCACGTATCTGCCTTCGTTTTCGTTTTGACTGCAACCGCACTGACTGGAGATTGAGATGGAAAACCTCGCGTTCATCGCACAGGTCCAGGGTTACACCGCGATCGCACTCGGCCTGATCATCGGCCTCGGCGCCATCGGCGCCTGCATCGGCATCGGCATCATGGGCTCGAAGTTCCTCGAGTCCGCCGCGCGCCAGCCGGAGCTGATCCCGACGCTGCAGGTCCGCATGTTCCTGCTCGCCGGCCTCATCGACGCGGCGTTCCTGATCGGCGTTGCGCTCGCGATGTTCTTCGCGTTCGCGAACCCGCTGCTCGCCCGTTTCGGTTAACCGGCACCTCGCGAGGACGTCGCAATGAACATCAACGCGACCCTCCTGGGCCAGGCGATCGTCTTCCTCATCCTGATCTGGTTCACGGTCAAGTTCATCTGGCCGCCCCTGCTGAAGGCGGTCGAGGACCGGCAGAAGAGGATCGCGGAAGGGCTCGCGGCCGCCGAGCGCGGCCAGAACGAGCTGCAGAACGCCCACGGCGAGGCGCAGTCCATCATCGACACCGCCCGTGAGCAGGCCAAGAAGATCGTCGACCAGGCGCACAAGCGCGAGGTCGAGATCGTCGAGGAAGCCCGCAGCACGGCCGTCGAGGAAGGCAAGCGCATCGTCGAGAGTTCGCGGCAGGACGCGCAGCAGGAGAAGGCGCGCGCCCGCGACGAGCTGCGCAAGGACGTGGCCTCGCTGGCGGTCGCCGGCGCGTCCCGCCTGCTGCAGCGCGAGATCGACCCCAGGGCGCATGCCGACCTGATCGAGCAGCTTGCGCGCGAGATCGAGGGCGCCAAGGCCTGAGGGCCGCGGCACCCCGGGAGTGACGAGGCATGGCTGAGAGAGCCACCGTAGCGAGACCCTATGCGAAGGCGGCATTCGCCTACGCACGGGAGCAGGGCAAGCTCGACGCATGGTCGGGCTGGCTCGGGACCGCGCGCGCGACCGTCCTGAGCGACGATTACGCGGCGTTCGAGCGCAGCCCGAGTGTGCAGACGCGCCAGCTCGTGGAGCTGATCGCGGGGATCTGTGGCGACGCGCTCGACGCGAACGCGCGGTCGTTCCTGAACCTGCTCGCCGAGAACGGTCGTCTCGACTACCTGCCCGAGATCGCCGACCGCTTCGAGGCCCTGAAGGCCGACGACGCGAACGTCGCCGAGGTCGAGGTCGCCTCCGCCGTGCAGCTCGACGAGACGCAGCGCGAGCGTCTCGCGAGCGCGCTGCGCGCACGACTGCGCCGCGACGTGCGGTTGCATTGCACTGTCGATCCTTCGCTGATCGGCGGCGCAGTGGTGCGTTCGGGCGACATGCTGATCGACGGCTCGCTCCGGCAGCGGCTGGAGCGCCTCGGCACCGAACTGACGACAGGCTGACCGACGACCGAACCGTATTCACCGGCCGATCGCCGCGCGTTGCGGCAGGCCCGCAGAGGATTGCCTACATGTCCATCAAGGCTTCTGAGATCAGCGAACTGATCAAGGCCCGCATCCAGAACTTCAACGCCGCGACCGAGGCGCGCAGCGTCGGTTCCGTCGTGACGGTCACGGACGGCATCTGCCGCATCCACGGCCTGCAGGACGTGATGCAGGGCGAAATGCTCGAGTTCCCGAAGAACACCTATGGCCTGGCGCTCAACCTCGAGCGCGACTCGGTCGGCGCCGTGATCCTCGGTGAATACGAGCACATCTCGGAAGGCGACACGGTCAAGTGCACCGGCCGCATCCTCGAAGTGCCCGTCGGCCCGTCGCTGATCGGCCGCGTCGTCAATTCGCTCGGCCAGCCGATCGACGGCAAGGGCCCCGTCGACGCGAAGGAATTCGACGTCATCGAGAAGGTGGCGCCCGGCGTCATCGCGCGCCAGTCGGTGTCGCAGCCGGTGCAGACCGGCTTGAAGTCGATCGACTCGATGGTGCCGATCGGCCGCGGCCAGCGCGAGCTGATCATCGGCGACCGCCAGACCGGCAAGACCGCCGTCGCCGTCGACACGATCATCAACCAGAAGGGCAAGGACCTGATCTGCATCTACGTCGCGGTCGGCCAGAAGGCCTCGACGATCGCGAACGTCGTGCGCAAGCTCGAAGAAACCGGCGCGATGGCGTACACGATCGTCGTCGCGGCGAGCGCCTCGGAGTCGGCGGCGATGCAGTACATCGCCCCGTACTCGGGCTGCACGATGGGCGAGTACTTCCGCGACCGTGGCCAGGACGCGCTGATCATCTATGACGACCTGACCAAGCAGGCCTGGGCCTACCGTCAGGTCTCGCTGCTGCTGCGCCGCCCGCCGGGCCGCGAAGCCTATCCCGGCGACGTGTTCTATCTCCACTCGCGCCTGCTCGAGCGCGCGGCGCGCGTCAACACCGACTACGTCGAGGCCTTCACCAAGGGCGA
>DASSJN010000047.1:0-5696 GCA_035691185.1 Steroidobacteraceae bacterium | reverse complement strand
TGGCCGAGCTTCGACTCGAGTCGCCCGACCCGGAAGCCCCGCGCGTCCGTCGGCACGAGGAATGCGCTCATGCCCCGCTTGCCGGCGGCAGCATCGGTGACGGCGAAGGTGATCGCAACGCCGGCAATGGCCCCGGAGGTGATGAACTGCTTGGTGCCGTTCAGCACGTAACCGCCGTCGACGCGCTTCGCGGTAGTGCGCAGGTTCGCAGCGTCGGAGCCCGCGTGAGGTTCCGTCAGCGCGAACGCACCGATCATCTGCCCGGCGGCCAGCGGCCGCAGGTAGGCCTCATGCTGCCGGAACGAGCCGCGCGCCGTGAGGATCGCGCACACGGGCGCGTTGTTGACGCTCATGAGCGTGGAGAGCGCGCCGTCGCCCGCCGCCACTTCCATGAGGGCCAGCGCATACGACACGTAGTCGAGCCCCGCACCGCCGAGGTGCTCGGGCACGGTCATGCCGAGGAATCCGAGTCGGCCCATTTCCTCGAGCACATCGCGGGGAAACGCGCCGTCCGCCTCCCAGGCCCGCGTCTGCGGAGCAAGCCGAGTACGGGCGAAGTCACGGGCGGTGTCGCGCACGATGACCTGGGCTTCGGTCAGTATCATTCGGACGGGTCTCCGGTGAAGTGCGGGGGACCGTACTCGATTGCGACCGGGCCGGCCAGACTTGCCCATGTAGGAGGAATCCGGCAGCAGCGCCGGGTGTGCTGTGGCAATTTTTCCCAGGTCCGCTGTCGCGCGCCGCCCGCTCCCGGTGGCGCCGCGATAACGCAAGGGGTGGGAGGAAGGGGCCCGGCACGTGCCGGGCCTTTTCTCGTTTCGAGCGGCGGCAATCGTTGCCGGGCCACTGACGGGCGATCGCGTAGGACTCGCAAACGCCGCCACGAAAATTTGAACAAACACGGCGGCGTGGCGTCGATTCCTCGATTTCGAGCGAAGCGGGCCGGGCGTCGCTGCGCCATGCTGTAGGCGCATCCGGATACGAGCAGCACCGCGTCGAGTATTTCTTCGACGTCGTCGCTGCGCGATCCTGCCGGCTGGTTCACATGGAGGTGACCGCCGTGCAGCAGTGTCGTCCGCTTCACACGCCGGGCCCCGGGCCGGTCGCCGGTGGTCTGCCGCGCCGTGCACGGGCGCACCTCGCCGGCGCCGCCCTCGTCGCGCTGGCCTGCGCTCCCGCGGCCGAAGCGCAGATCGCCTTCGCGGATGCGTCGCAATCTTCGGGCGTCGACCGTGCGGGCGAGAGCTATGGCGCATCCTGGGGCGACCTGAACGGCGACGGCTATCCCGACCTGTTCGTGAGCAATCACCGCGAGCAGCCGAGCCTGTACCTCAATAGACCAGCTGCCAACGGGCGATTCTTCTACGAGACGGCCGATCAGGTACTGCCCTTTCGCAATCGCCCGCACGCCGACACGCACGGCGCGTCCTGGGCCGACATCGACAACGACGGCGATCAGGACCTGCTCGTGAGCACCGGGAGGGGCAACATCAGCCAGTTGCTGATCAACGAGCGCCAGCGCATGGTGGACCGCACGACCGCCTGGGGACTGACCGCCACCGACGACGGCGGTCGCCTGCCCGTTTGGCTCGATTACAACGGCGACAAGCTCCTCGATTTCGTCATGACGCAGTACGCCGGCATTGCCCGGCTCTACCGGCAGGGACCGCCCGGCACGTTTACCAACACGACCGGCGCGGCAAAGCTGGTCTGCGAGCCCCTCCACTACGCCCACTTGATCGACGTCAACAACGACGAAAGGCTCGATTTCCTCTGTCCGAAAGAGGAGACGTTCCCGCAGCGCATCTACGACACGCAATCGATGCCCTGGTGCAAGATCGGCGACATCGCGTGCCCCGCCCCGTACATGCCGATCGTGGGCCAGACCGTCGACTCCGTGGTCGCCGATTTCAACAACGACCGACGCCCGGACATATTCGTGCTGGGCGGCTCGCAACTGCGCCCCTCCGGCGTGGCGCAACTGGGCTCGTACCACTTCGAAGCGCAGCTGGCCGGCGGCATCAAGGGGTTCAAGTTCGTCACCTCGGGCAAGGTCAGGTTCGACATCGACTGGAACCGGCAGGCCGAGGTGTCGGGCGCAGAGCTGCAGCGCATCGAGATCGGCGCGGGCGGCTACCACCCCACGAACATGCCGTTCACGCTCGACCCTGCGAAGGCGGAGGTGCGCGGCATGCCGCCGAAGCCGACCGAGACCGACATCCCGGTCATGCAGATCTGGTACGACGCCGTGGCGAAGCGCTGGACGGTGATCGTCTGGACGCAGCTCACCGCGACGGGGCAGAAGAGCTTCAGCGAAGCCTATTTCTCGGTCGATTCGATCGAGTCGACCGCGATCAGCAACCTCGAGGCCACGGGCCGGTGGCCCAGCGACCGTCCGGCAAAGCCGACGCTGCTGACCAATTACTCCGGCGGATGGGTCGACGAGACCGCGCGCGCCAACCTGGATGTGCCGATCCAGTGCGTGAGTGCGACCGCGGGCGACTTCGACAACGACATGGACGTCGACCTGTACCTCGCGTGCCGAGAGGCGGCCCGCAACATCCCGAACATCCTGTACGAGAACCTCGGCGGCGGCATCTTCCGCAAAGTCACTGATGCCGGCGGCGCCGCCGGTCCGGTCGGCCTCGCCGTGCGCGAGAACAAAGGCACGGCCGACTCGGTGGTCACCGCCGACTACGACCTCGACGGCTTCCTCGACCTGTTCGTCACGAACGGCTTCAACCTGCGGCCGAAGGGCTTCGGCGGATCGAACAAGCTGTTCCGCAACAGGGGCAACGGCAAGCGCTGGGTCCAGGTCGAACTGGTCGGCGTCCAGTCCGACCGCGACGCGACCGGCGCGCGCATCTATGCAACCGCGAACGGCGTGCAGCAGATGCGCGTACTCAACGGCAGCTATCACCGCTGGTCGCAGGACCAGAAGCGCGTGCACTTCGGCCTCGCCGGTGCGACGACCGTCAACCTGCGGGTGGTGTGGCCGGACGGTACGAGTAAGAACTGGGACGTCGCCACCAATCGGTTTTACCGCATCAGGCAAGGCGACCCATCGCCCACGTCCGTCGCGAAGGGGTGGCCGGCGCCTGCCTACCAGTGCGGACCACCGCCGCTGAACGGCGCCATCGACAAGGGCATCTTCATCTGGCGCGACTGCCCCTCCGGCGAGTGGCGACTGAAGGCGGCCGCAGCCGGCGGGCAGGTCACCTATGCGGGCAGCGTCACCTCGGCGCAGGCCTTCGTTCGCGTGACGCGCATGGGGCTCGAAAGCGGGGACTCGGTCGACACTTCGAATTCGCAGCTTATCAAGTTCACGTTCGACACACGGGGCACCGGCACGGACGGGTTCAATTTCCTGCCGAAGGATGGCGTGAGCGCGTGCCTCAGGATCACCGCTCCGAGCGGCCTCAGTGTGTACTACGGTCCATTTCGCGCCTCGCGGCCCGCGGGCAGCGCGGGGCTGAACCTCGACACGCGAGAGCCTTGCTGAACAAGCCCCGCGCCTACTGCCGCGCAATCGCCGCGCGGCCGCCGCGCAGCCGAAGGTCGATCGCAGTCGCTTCCGGCGGCAACTTTGCCAACGACCCGGAGCAGGTCTCGACTGCGCGCCGTTTTTCGTTCTGGCATATTGCCGGCTCATGCGCCGCGCCCGTGGCGCCGTGGAGGGCGCGTGACCGACGACATCTCACCCGAGGCGCGGCGGTTGCTCGAAAAGATCGTGCCGCCGCCGTACTCTCCGCCGCAACTCTACCTCGAGCTCGCCCGCAACGAGGCCGTCGTGCGCAGCTTCATAGAGGGACCGATCGCCGGCCTGCGCGGGCTGATGCACACCGGCCAGGTCACCCAGGGCGATCGCGAGCTCTGCATCCTGCGCGTGACTGCACGCAAGCGCGCCGCGCACGAATGGGGAGTGCACGTCGCGTACCTGGGACGCACGTCCGGTCTCAGCCCGAGCCAGGTGGAGGCGACGGCGACGGATGCTGCGCCGGCGCCCGCGTGGAACGCACGCCAGCGTGCGGTGCTCGCCATCGCCGACGCGGTGGCCGATTGCCGGGAGTTCACGATGGACGAGTCGGGCCTGGTCGAATCCGAGCTGTCGCCCGCGGATCGCATCGAGTTCGTCGCGCTCGCCTCGCTCTATCTCGGCATCGCCGCGATGTGCCGCGTGTTGCGAGTGCCGGTGGAACCGGGAACACCGACATTGCCTGGCTGCACGACGCCGGCAGGTTCGTAAGCTCTCAACGAGGACGACGACCGCAGCGGCCAGCGGCAGCAACGCCAGGACCGCGGCTTCGAACAGCCCGGTGGCCAGCAGGGCCTGCCGCAACAGGAGGACGAACGGCCCGGCCGGAACCAGACGCAGCAACCGCGGCCGACCTGGGGCGAACAGACGCCCGACCTCGATCGGCA
Organism: Steroidobacteraceae bacterium; assembly: GCA_035691185.1. Taxonomy (GTDB): domain Bacteria; phylum Pseudomonadota; class Gammaproteobacteria; order Steroidobacterales; family Steroidobacteraceae; genus RPQJ01. Next base: position 1,274 of record DASSJN010000047.1, on the reverse strand, counting down.
ACGCGCCGAGGGCGGCGGCGGCACCAGCAGCGCCAGCGACGGACAGCAGCAGTGACCTGACGGCTGCCTGAGGCCAGCGAGGAGCGGCCGCGCACGCACGATACGAGAGCGGCGCGCTTCGCCTACAGACAAACGGCGAGCAAACGATTAGAAGGCGACCTTCCAAGTCGGGCCGCACGCAACGGTGGCGCGACAATAACGCAGGGGGCAATCATGAACCGCTACCTGATCGCGCTGGTGGTCGCGCTCGGCATCATCGCCGGCTTTTACGCCGGCAGTCCCGCTCGGTCGAATGTCGCCACGGCACAGTCGCCAGCCGTCGCAGCGCCCGTCGGCGCGACGCTGATCCCGGGACTGGGCGACTACGCCTTTCCGGTCACGACGAGCAAGCCCGAGGCACAGCGCTGGTTCAACCAGGCGCTGATGCTGACGTTCGGCTTCAACCACGACGCCGCCGAACGCTCCTACCTCAAGGCCGCCGAACTCGACCCCGACTGTGCGATGTGCTGGTGGGGTGCGGCGCTCGTGCTCGGGCCGCACGTGAACGCGGCGATGGACCCCGAGGACAATCCGAAAGCCTGGCAGCGCCTGCAACGCGCGGTCGCGCTCGCGCCGAAGGCGACCCCGCGCGAACAGGCGTACATCCGTGCGCTCGAGGCCCGGTTCGCCGAGGCGCCGCCGCAGGACCGGCGCAGCCTCGACGAGGCCTACGCGACGGCCACCGCCGCGCTCGTCCAGCAGAGGCCGGACGACCTCGATGCGAAGGTCTTCCACGCCGAGGCGTTGATGGATCTCCAGCCGTGGGACTACTACGACGAGCAACAGCGACCCAAGGGCCACACGGCGGAAGTGGTCTCCTTGCTCGAAACGGTGATGGCGAAGAACCCGAACCACGCCGGCGCGCTGCATCTCTACGTGCACGCCGTCGAGGCTTCGGCCGACCCGCAGCGTGGCGTCGTCGCGGCGGACCGGCTGCGTACGTTGATTCCGGGGTCGGGACACCTCGTGCACATGCCGGCGCACATCTACGCGCGCGTCGGGCGCTGGAACGATGCCGTGATCGCGAACCAGGCCGCGATCAAGGCCGACGCCGAGTACCTGTCCATGTGCCGGGGGAATTACAGGGGCGTGTACCCCCTCGGGTACGTGCCGCACAACCCGCACTTCCTCTGGTTCGCGGCGAGCATGTCGGGCGAGAGCCGGATCGCGCGGGACGCGGCGCGCATGACGGCCGAACGCGTGAACCTGCCTGAACTCATGCGCCAGCCGGGGTT
>DASSJN010000046.1:0-6208 GCA_035691185.1 Steroidobacteraceae bacterium | reverse complement strand
CCAACCCGATATCGGCCGAGCTGGCGACGATGCGCGCGTCGCTCTGGCCCGGACTCGCGGCCGCGCTCGCCTCGAACCAGCGGCGACAGCAGGCGCGTGTGCGCCTGTTCGAGATCGGCCGCAAGTTCGTCGTGCGGGACGATCAGGGCGTGCTCGAGGAAATCCCCGTCGTGGCGGGTATCGCCGCGGGGCCCGCGCAGCCCGAGCAGTGGGGCGTGGCGAAGACGGCCGTCGATTACTTCGACGTGAAGGCGGACGTCGAGGCGCTGCTGCGCGCGACCGGCGCAGCCGACGAGTTCCGCTTCGTGCCGGCGACGCATCCCGCGCTGCACCCGGGGCAGACGGCGAAGATCCTGCGTGGCTACCTCCACGTCGGCTGGCTGGGTCGTCTGCACCCGGACGTCGAGCGCCAGCTCGACTTGACATATTCCGCGCTGGTCTTCGAGCTCGAGATCGAGGGCGCACTTCGCGCCGGAATCCCGCATTTCGCCGAAGTTTCGCGCTTCCCGGCGGTGCGGCGCGACCTCGCGGTGGTGGTCGACGAGTCGATCGCCGTGCAGCGGCTCCTGGACTGCGTCCGCGGCGCGGCCGGCGGCGCGCTGCGCGAGACGATCGTGTTCGACATATACCGCGGCGCGGGCATCGAAACTGGTCGCAAGAGTGTCGCGATAGGCTTGAATTTACAGGACGTTTCCCGCACGCTTACCGACGATGAAACGGATGCCATCGTGGCTCGGGTCGTCGCCGACCTGGAGCGGGAGTGCTCCGCCACGATACGAGACAGATAACTAAATCGAAATGGCATTGACCAAGGCGGAAATCGCTGAAGCCCTCTTCGACCAGCTCGGCCTCAACAAGCGTGAGGCGCGCGAGCTCGTCGATCTCTTCTTCGAAGAGTTGCGCATGGCGCTCGCGAACGGCGAGCAGGTCAAGCTCTCCGGCTTCGGCAATTTCGACCTTCGCAGCAAGAACCAGCGGCCGGGCCGCAACCCGAAGACCGGCGAGGAAATCCCGATCAGCGCGCGGCGCGTCGTGACCTTCCGCCCGGGTCAGAAGTTGAAGGCTCGCGTGGAAGCGTATGCTGGAACCCAGCAATAACGACGAACTGCCTGCCATCCCGGGGAAGCGCTATTTCACCATCGGTGAGGTCAGCGACCTCTGCGGCGTGAAGCCGCACGTGCTGCGGTACTGGGAGCAGGAATTCCCGCAGCTCAAGCCGGTCAAGCGTCGCGGCAATCGCCGCTATTACCAGCGCCAGGACGTGCTCGTGATCCGGCAGATCCGCGCGCTGCTCTACGACCAGGGCTTCACGATCGGCGGAGCGCGCAATCGCCTGGAGGGCGAGGAAGCGCGCGTCGACGTCACGCAGACGCACCAGCTCGCCCGGCAGCTGCGCGTCGAGCTCGAAGAGCTGATCAAGATCCTGCGCCGCTGAAGCCGACCGACGATTACGCTATACTCCGCGCCCGGTCGGAGCGTGGCGCAGTCTGGTAGCGCACTTGCATGGGGTGCAAGGGGTCCCGAGTTCGAATCTCGGCGCTCCGACCAGTTCGATCCCCCAGCACTAACCCCATGCGAACCGGGCGCTCGCCGGTCACTTGCGGAAGTCCATTCCCAGGCTGAAGCCGACCCGCGCGAAACGCAGGTACTCGACAGGCCGTCCTTGCACTTGGACCGGCTCGAAGCGGAGCTGGGCCGCCGTTCGCATCGCGCGCTCGTCCAGGTCGTCGAACCCGCTCGAGTGCACCACTCCGAGCATGCAGACCCAGCCACTTGCATCGACGTGGGCGAGCAGCAGCGTGCTGCCGTCGATTCCCCTGCGTCGCGCGGCCTCCGGGTATACGTATTTCGCGGGGTCCCGGATCGGCCGGCTTTGCATCGCCTCGCCGGAAACGGTCTGAACGTCGCCCGTGCAGCGCGGCGTCGGCAGTGAATTCAGCGACGGGCCTCACGTGACCAAGTCAGTCATCGAAGGTTCGAGATGCGAAGGTTTGCTCTTGCGCTGCTCGGCGCTACCAGTCTGGCTTTCGCCGCCACCACTGAGGCACCGGGAGACAATTCCGCCTGGTTCGGCCTCGCGCTCGATCGCATTCGTCTGGAAAAGCCGGATGCGGCCGTTCCGGTGCTCGAGCGACTTGCCGTGCAGGGGGATGCCCGGGCACAGTACCTGCTGGGACTCGCGCTGTTCGAAGGCAAGTGGCGTAAACGCTCCTCGTGCACGTGGTCACTGGCGACCACCGTCTGTGTCCCAGCGTCGGGTGCACGCCGTGAGCCCCGGTCGCGCGCATGCTCGCGCCCATGATCGACCTCGGTACGCTCGCCGGCCTGTTGGAGCGCCAGCACGAACTCCATGCCTACTGTCGCCGCTGCGACCGGTGGCGCACGCTCGATCTGCATCGGCTCGTGGCGCTGGGGCTCGGGTCGAAGCGCCTGCCTTTGCGCGTGCGCTGCCGCACCTGTGGCGAAGCAGGGCAGCTCCAGGTGCGACCGCCCATGCCCGCACGCTCGTCGTCGGGCTGGATCGCACCGCCCGTGCCGGTTCCCGGCAGCGCCGCTGCGACGAATCGACATGCCGGTGCGCCGCGAAGCTTATGAGCGCCCACCTGAATCCGGTATCTTGGAGCCCATGGACGTACAGCAGACCCGATCGATCCTCACCGTGGCATTGATGGCGGCGTTCGCCGACGGCGCCAAGGATGAGCGTGAACGCGAGTCGATCCGCCGCCTCGCCGAGACGCTCGGCGACGACACCGCGGTCGACTTGCCTGGCCTCTATCGCGACGTGCTGCTCGCGAAGCCTGACCTGCCGACCGTCGTGGCGTCCCTCACCACGACCGAGCTGCGGCAGTTCGCCTACGAAATGGCCGTCGGTGTCGTCAACGCAGACGGGTCACAGGGGGCCGCTGAAGCGGAGTTCCTCGGCCGGCTGGCCGTCGCGCTCGGCCTGCCGTCGGCCGCGTCGGCCGAGCAGGCGAAGGCCGCAGCCGACGTCGCCGACGCCGCATTCGAGACCCCCGCGTCCGCAGGGCCTGCAACGGCTGCAGCCGCCACCGGCACGGTGCTCGGCAAGGCGGACGTCAGCGACGCCGAGCTGGACCAGACGATCCTGAAGGCATCGATCACCAACGGCGCTCTCGAACTGCTGCCGGAGACCATCGCCTCGATGGCAATCATCCCGCTGCAGATGCGGCTCGTGTACCGGATCGGCCAGGCCTACGGCTACCCGATGGACCGCACGCACGCCAAGGACTTCATCGCGACGCTCGGCGTGGGCCTGACGTCGCAGTACGTCGAGCAGTTCGGCCGCAAGCTGCTGGGCGGGCTGCTCGGTGGCCTCGGCGGCGGGCTGGGGCGGGCGGTCGGCCGCCAGGCGGCGAGTTCGGGGCTCAGTTTCGCGACGACGTACGCGATCGGCCGCGTCGCGCAGCGTTACTACGCGGGCGGTCGCACGCTCGACGCGCAGACGCTCAAGCAGACCTTCAACGCGTTGCTCGCCGAGGCGCGGGGCTTCGCGCCCCAGTACCAGTCGCAGATCCAGCAGGCCGTGCGCACGATCGATACGCGCAATCTCGCCTCGCTCGTGAAGCAGGTGTGAACGTCGACGGGCCCGGCAGCGCACGCGGGTCCTACACGAATCAGAACGCGCCGATGCCCCGCGTACCGGTTTCCGGATTGTCGCGGAGGGGACGCTTGACCTAAACCGCGAACTCACTATCCGTACGCGAGGAGAGCGCGATGGGCAAGCACGCGCGCCGACAGGTTCCCCTGGCCGCGCTCGTCGCGGTCGCAGGCCTCGGTCTGGCGGGATTCGATACCGCACTGGCGACCGAGCCGTGTGGCGGCCTCGACGAATGCCGGGCGCTCGTCGAGATCAACGCGACCGACGGCGACATCGGCTTCCATTGGCTGGCAGACGCCGAAGACCTGGTCGGCACGGAGATCGTCGACCCCACCGGTCGTCGCATCTTCGCCAATGCCGCGCTCGGGCGCCTGCGCGAACAGAAACTGACGGAGACGTTCGGCGAGAGTTCCGAGCCGGTGTGCCGACCCTGGCTCGTCGAGGAGCCGGACGACGAAGTCGTCACGCTGCGGCAGTTCCTGCAGCGCTGGCCGGCAGGGCCGTACCGGTTCCGCGGCCTGGCGGAAGAAGGCGAAGTGCTGTTCGGCCGCACGCCGCTGACACACTGGCTGCCCGCGGCTCCGCGCAGGGTGGCCTTTGCCCGCGGCGTCGTGACCTGGGAGGCCGGCGATGCGCTGGGTGCGTGCGCGACGCGCGAGCAACTCTGGAACCTCGTGAACGCGGGGCTGCTGCCGATCCACCCGATGAACGTCCCCGTGAAGACGTGGGAGGTCACGCTGGAACTCGAGGACGGCTCGCATCGATCGTTCACGGTGCGACTGCCCGCACTCGGGCCGGCTGCACAGCAGAGCGTGACGATTCCGGCGGAGTTCCTGTATTCGGTCGGGCCGGACACGCCGGCGAAAGTCGAGGTTGGCGCGATCGGCGGGAGGCTCGAGATCGGCGACGACGACAACGCGACGTTCACCGAACTCGGCGGGCTCTGCCTGCACCGGCAGCAGGGCTGTGTCGAGCCCGACTGATCGGCCGCGACGGTCGCGGTACGGCGAGGCGCGTTAGCTGAACGTCACAGCGTCGCTGCGCGCCGGATGCTCGAGGTGCGGCACCGCGTTGAATGCCACGAGACGCGTGCCGCCGGTCGGCGTGCGTACGATCTCCGTCACGCCGGTGTTGCGCGTCTGCAGGTTCAGCTGGATCGCGACCTCGGAGTCGGCGCCGATCGAGAGCGCCACGTAGCGTCCGATCACGCCGCCCGAGGTGACGATCAGCACGTTGTCGTCGCGCTCGAGTCCGGCGCACAGGTCGGCGACGCCGCCCAGGATGCGGCCGCCGAAGTCGGCCCACGTTTCACCGCCGCGGCTGAGCGAGCCTTCGTGGTGCGCCCACTGCTGCAGCGCCTGGCGGATCGCCGTGAAGTACACGCGCCGGTCGCCCGAGGCACGCAACGCGGCCGGGTCCCGGCCTGCGAAAAACCTGAGCAGCGACGCGTGGTCGTACTCGTTGTACCGCGGGTCGCGCACGGGTTCGGGCGCGTGCGCGATCTGTTGCAGGATCAGGTCGCAGGTGGCGGCCTGTCGCCGCAGCGTGCCCGAGGCGACGCGGGCGAAACGCAGGCCGCGCATGGCGAAATGCTCGCCGAGCCAGCGTGACTGCTGCGCGCCGAGCTCCGTGATCGAATCGTATTCACCGGTGAAGTCCGGCTGGCCGTGGCGAACGACGTAGAGATAGGGCATATAGGCGCGGCAGTCTAACGTGGTGCGGCGCCCGGTCGCGCGCGGTGCCTGCCCCGACCGAGTACTGACCAACCCAACCGGCAGTGATCGTGAGCCGACCACACGTGAACGAGAATGCTTTTGCGCCCTGCGGCGTCGTCACGCTGACCACCGACTTCGGCCACAGGGACCCGTTCGTCGGCGTCATGAAGGGGCAGGTCCTCAGGCGATTCCCGTCCGCCCGGCTGGTGGACCTCACGCACGAGGTGCTGGTGCATTGGCCCGCCGAGGCCGGGTTCTGGCTCGGGCGGTGCTTCCACTACTTTCCGACCGGTACGGTCCACGTCGCGGTCGTCGACCCCGGCGTCGGCAGCGCGCGCGACATCGCGGTCGTGGAGGCCGAAGGACAACTGTTCCTCGCGCCCGACAACGGGCTGCTGGCCGGCGTGATCGAGCGGCTGCGGGCGGCGCCAGTGCTGCGTCGGCTCGACGAATCGATCCTGCCCGGCCTCGGGGTGCACAGGCCGAGCGCGACGTTTCACGGGCGTGACATTTTCGCCCCGCTGGCGGCCGAACTGGCCGCCGGACGGCTCGCGCCTGCGGCGCTGGGCCCGGTGGTCGGCGCACTCGTCCCGGGCTGGCTCGAGGAGCCGGTCGTCACGGCCGGGCAGGTGAGCGGGGCGGTCGTCACCGTCGACCACTTCGGCAACCTGCTGACCAACATCGACTCTGGCTTGCTGCCGCAGGTGCCGAATGCCGTGGTGCGCGCGGGGGGGCACGAGATCCCGCTGCGGCGCACGTATTCCGACGTCCGGCCGGGCGACTACCTCGCGCTCGTGAACTCCTTCGGCGTGCTGGAAGTGGCACGGGCCGAACAGAGCGCCGCCCTCGGCCTCGGGCTCGACCGGGGCGCCCC
>DASSJN010000045.1:0-32261 GCA_035691185.1 Steroidobacteraceae bacterium | reverse complement strand
AATCCCGCGAGCCAGGCCCAGGCGGGAACCCGCCCGAGCAAATCGGTGCGGGCCGGCCGCCGGCCACCAGCGCGCACGCTGCCAGCGCGACGAGCCCCACGACGAAATTGACGATCGATGCCCAGAGCGGCGAACCGAGGGCACGACCGACCGTCGCGTTCATGCCGACCTGCACGGTGAGCGCCGCGCCGACGCCGACCGCAAACAGGTACGGCCAATACGTTCCAGACATGCGTCGGCATCTCCCGCGTCAGGTGCGGCCGTCGAGCCAGCGCCGCATCACCCAGAAACTAAGCGCGAGGCCCGCGCCCCATGCTGCGAGGCTCGTCAGCAGCGCGAGGGTCGTGTCGGCCTCGAGCCATCCCCACCGCGACAGGATCTCACGCCAGTCATGGTGCGTCTCCGGGTCGAGGTCCCCGATCAGTGGCAACTGCAGGGCGCGCGCATCGCCCATGTAGGTTGCGACGTTGAGGGCGCTTTCGCAGGCCCAGCCCGCGGCGAGCGCGAATCCGAGCGAGTGGCGCCGTCGCGCGAAATGCCAGGCCGTCGCGACCGGGAAGAAGAGCTGGCCCAGCGTCCCGCCGTAGACGGACAGGTGCCCGGAGACGAGCCCGACGAGCAGGTGCCCGGCTTCGTGGAACGCGAGGTTGGCGTGATCGACGATCGGGACGAACCGGTCGCCCGTGGACGCTCGCACGAGCAGCCACAGCACGAACAGCGTCGTGCCGAAGGCGGCCGCGGTCGGCAGCGGCGGCCAGTGCCTGCGGACGTCGTCGTCGATGACGATCGTGCTACGCTCGCCGCCGCCAGGTCCGCGGCCGTTCGGCTCCTCGCTCAGGCGGCACCCGTCGGCACGGTCCCGCCGCCACGGCGTGGCCAGCCCTGCCACACCAGCGCGCCGATGCCGAGCACGAGTGCCGCGAAGGTGATCCAGCCCCCGACGATCGGCACCTGGCCCAGCAGCCAGAGCGCCACGACCGCCGCGAGCAGCGCGCCGATCCGCCTCGCCGTGGTGACCGGTTGCCGCGTGTGCAGCAGTTCGAGGCCCTTGCGCCCGAGGAACAGCGCCGACGTGACCCAGCCCAGGAACAGCAGCAACACGTAGAGCAGGAACAGGATCAGCGCGAGCGGGATGCCGACGATCGTGATCAGCAGCAGCAGGCCGAGCACGGGCAGACAGACCAGGATCACGAACCCGAGGCCGAGACTGCGCAACGGCTCGCGACCGATCCAGTCGGCGGCGCGCGCCGAGTACGCCGGAAACGCCAGCGTGAACAGCACGCCGGCAATGAAGACGCCGAGCACCCAGAGGAACGAGCCGACGCCGTGCGCCACGGTGCGCACGTCGCGTGCGTCCTCGTCGTCGAAATGCATCGAGATGTCGGCCTCGTGGAATTCGACGCCGCCTCCGATGACCGCACCCTCCGGCACCGCCGGTTCTCGTTCGCCATACACGGTCAGCTTGCCGTCGATCCGAGTCGCAGACCCGATCTGGACGTCCTCGGCTCGCACCTCGGCATCGCCGAGCACGGTGCCGTCGATCCTCACCTCCCCGCCGGTCGCCTGGAGGTACTCGTGCGTCATGCCCTCGAACCGGATCCGGCCGCCGCTCAGCGTGAGTGCGCCGTTCACGACCGTCGCCGGGCCCACGGTGAGGTCACCTCCCGCCACGCGGGCGTTGCCCGACACGATCGCATCGAGCTGCACCTCGCCACCCGCGGCATACAGGTCGTCCCCGACCGCCCCGCCGATCGACACCTCACCGCCCGCCGCGACGAGATCGCCCTGCACTTCGCTCGCAGTCGTGACGTGGCCGCCGGCCACGAACGCGTCGCCGGCGACGGAATCCGTCAGGTTGAGTGCGCCGCCCGCGCCGAAATAGTCCGAGCCGAACTGGTGGCTGACGGTGTCGCCGTCGTGGCGGACGTTGCAACCCGCGAGGGTGAGCACTAGCGCGAGCGCGCCCATGGCCTTTGCGACCGATCTCATGTCCAAGTCTCCTCCCGTCGCCCGGGCGTGCCGGCGCGCGGACTCATCCACAGGCCATCGACGCCAGTCTAGGCCAAGCCCGCCAGACACGGAACGCGCGACCGCGGCGCTGGGCCCGGCCCCTGCACGGCTGGTCGCGGAGGCTGCAGTCGGGGGGAAAAAAAAGCCGCGACGCTTGCGCATCGCGGCTTGGGTGCGAAGTCGTCCCTGACGCCCCGCATCGTCCCCCGGTCGGGGTCTCCCTGTTGCAGCCGCCCGGATCCCCCACTTGCGGCTGGTTGCGCTTTGTACCGCGTAGCGGGCGGGCCGTCACCTTGCGGCGCAAGAACGACGACCGTGGCTAACCAATTGTTCACATACGTTGTATCCCAGCGACACGCGCTCACTCTCGCGTGGCGCGACCTTCTGACATGTAACCCAGAAGGCGTGGCACGCGCTTCAGGTAGTAGTGGGCGAGCTGGCCTGCGCGCAGGCCGGAAGCCGCGACCAGTCGCGCCGTGTCGCGATTCAAGTGACAGCCGCCCCCCAGTCGTCTCTGCAGCGGCGTGAGTCGGTGCTGCCAGCGGGCGACGGCTGGATCCGGGGACAGGCCGTGCTCGAGGAACAGGAACTGCCCCCCGCGTCTGAGCACGCGGCGCACCTCGGCGAGCGCGTGCGCGACGTCGGGGATCGAGCAGAGCGTGAGCGTACAGACCACCGTGTCGAAACTCGCCTTCGCGAAGGGCAGTTTCTCGGCGTTCAGGTGATGGAAGTCGACGTCGATCGTCGACGCAGCGATGCGCGGCAGCGAAAAGCGGTCGAGGTCGACGTCGGGGTCGATCGCCTCGATGCGCTCGACGTCGGGCGGGTAGTGCTGCAGGTTCATGCCCGTTCCGAAGCCGATTTCGAGGATGCGCCCCGACGCCCGCGCGAGCGTTCGCTGCCGGGGCTTGCGCAACACCTCGCTCGACATCGCGAGGTCGAGCACGTACGGGAACACGCAGTGGTGGTACAGCCCCACCTCAATCCTCGGCCAGCCAGCGCACGACCACGGCGACGCCGGACATGGCCATCGACCCCAGCAGCAGCAACCTTGCAACGAAGACAGCGCGAACCTGCATGACGGGATGTCCGGGCGAACCTGTTCGATTTGTAAGCTCCGCTCCAGAGCCGTGCAATAGCGCCAATCGCAGGCCCGCGTTTTTGCTAGGATTATCTTCACAATCTCCGGTCAGGCCTGCAAATCCCGGAAGCGTGCCATCCCGGGGCCGCTGCGGTAGATTGCGCGCCCTCTCGCCCCGACGCGGGCCGCCACACACACGGACAGACCGAGCACTCATGGGCCGCATTTTCGAAGTCAGGAAGCACGCGATGTTCGCGCGCTGGAGCCGGATGGCGAAGCAGTTCAGCCGGATCGGCAAGGACATCACGATCGCGGTCAAGAAAGGCGGGCCCGACCCGAATTCGAACCCGGCCCTGCGTCGCGTGATCCAGAACGCCCGGGCCGTCAACATGCCCAAGGACAAGGTGGAGGCCGCGATCAAGCGCGCGTCGGGGCGCGACGCCGCGAACTTCGAAGAAGTCATGTACGAGGGCTACGCGCCGCACGGCGTGGCGGTGCTGGTCGAGTGCGCGACCGACAACCCCACACGCACGGTGGCCGCGGTCCGCAACGCGTTCAACAAGCACGGCGGCAACCTCGCCACCACCGGCAGCGTCGCGTTCCAGTTCAAGCGCATGGGGGTGTTCCGTCTGAACCCGGAGGGGATCGACCAGGACGACCTCGAGCTCTACCTGATCGACCACGGCCTGGAGGAGTTCGGCGAGAGCACCGGCGAGAAGGGGGAACCGCAGCTCGTCGCGCGCTGCCTGTTCGAGGATTTCGGCACGCTGCAGAAGGCGCTCGAGGAGCGCGGCATCAGTCCGATCTCGGCCGAGCACGAATACATCTGCACGACCCCGACGGAGCTCGGCGAGGCCGAGGCCACGGAGGTGCTCGAGCTGATCGACAAGCTCGAGCAGGACGAAGACGTGCAGAAGGTGTACCACTCGCTCGTGTGAGTGATCGGCCCTCGTCATGCAACCCGCGCGCAAACTGTTCTCGTACCGCAGGCACTGGGCGCACCGCTTCGGTGTGGCCCCGTTCCTGCCGATGTCGCGTGCGGAGATGCAGGCGCTCGGCTGGGACTCGTGCGACATCGTCCTCGTCACGGGCGATGCCTACGTCGATCACCCGAGCTTCGGCATGGCGATCGTCGGCCGGGTGCTCGAAGCGCAGGGGTTCCGCGTCGGCATCATGGCGCAGCCCGACTGGCACTCGGCTCGCGACTTCCAGAAGCTCGGCAGGCCGAACCTGTTCTTCGGCGTGACCGGCGGCAACATGGATTCGATGGTGAACCGCTACACCTCGGATCGCCGGATCCGCACCGACGATGCCTACACGCCGCACGGCGCCGGCGGAGCGCGGCCCGACCGAAGCGTCATCGTCTACTCGCAGCGTTGCCGCGAGGCATACAAGGACGTCCCGATCGTCGTCGGCGGCATCGAGGCGTCGCTGCGCCGGATCGCGCACTTCGACTACTGGTCGGAGAAGGTACGGCGGTCGGTGCTGCTCGACGCGAAAGCGGACCTGCTCGTATTCGGCAACGCCGAGCGACAGATCGTCGAGATCGCGCACCGGCTCGCGCGCGGCGATGCGATCGAGACGGTCGACGACCTGCGCGGCACGGCGTTCGCGCGCAAGGCGCTGCCGGACGGCTGGGTCGAGATCGACTCGACCACCCTCGACACGCCGGGTGAGGGCTCCAGACCCTTACCCCCACTGCGTGCGACTGCTCCCGCGGGCGCGGGAGAGGTAACGATGAAGTTCCACCGCCGACCATCGCGCGCGATCGACCGCGAGCGCAGCGTCGTCCGCCTGCCGTCGTACGAGCAGGTCGCCGCCGATCCGGTGCTCTACGCGCACGCCTCGCGGATCCTGCACCAGGAGGCGAATCCCGGCAACGCGCGCGCGCTGGTGCAGCGGCACGGCGACACCGACGTGTGGCTGAACCCGCCGCCGATCCCGCTCACGACGGAGGAAATGGACGCGGTTTACGAACTGCCGTACCAGCGGGTGCCGCATCCTGCATACGGTGACGCGAAGATCCCCGCCTACGAAATGATCCGGTTCTCGATCGCGATCCAGCGCGGGTGCTTCGGCGGCTGCACCTTCTGCTCGATTACCGAGCACGAGGGCCGCATCATCCAGAGCCGCAGCGAGGACTCGGTCATCAGGGAGATCGAGACCATCCGCGACACCGTGCCCGGGTTCACCGGCGTGGTTTCGGACCTCGGCGGCCCGACGGCGAACATGTATCGGCTCGCGTGCAAGTCGCGCGAGATCGAGTCCGCGTGCCGCAAGCCTTCCTGCGTCTACCCGGGCATCTGCCCGAACCTGAACACCGACCACTCGCCGCTGGTCAGGCTCTACCGGCGCGCGCGCGCACTGGCGGGCATCAGGAAGATCCTGATCGCTTCGGGCGTGCGTTACGACCTCGCGACCGAGTCGCCCGAATACGTCAGGGAACTCGCGCAGCACCACGTCGGTGGCTACCTCAAGATCGCGCCCGAGGCGATTTCGGAGGGCCCGCTCTCGAAGATGATGAAGCCCGGCGTCGGCACGTACGACCGATTCAAGGAGCTCTTCGACAAGTTCTCGAGGGAGGCGGGCAAGGAGCAGTACCTGATTCCGTACTTCATCGCCGCGCACCCGGGAACGCGCGACGAGGACATGCTCGAGCTCGCGCTCTGGCTCAAGCGCAACGGCTTCCGCGCCGACCAGGTGCAGGCGTTCCTGCCGTCGCCGATGGCGACCGCGACTGCGATGTACCACTCGGGCAAGAACCCGCTGCACAAGATCATGCGCGGCTCGGAGGAGGTCGTGGTCCCGAAGGGAATGCGCCAGCGCCGTCTGCACAAGGCCTTCCTGCGCTATCACGATCCTGACAACTGGCCGCTGCTGCGCGAGGCGCTGCGTCAGATGGGTCGCGCGGACCTGATCGGCAACGGCAGGCACCAGCTCGTGCCGACCTACCAGCCGATCGGCACCGGTCGTCAGCACGAGGGCAAACGCAAGCCGGTCGACGCGCCGAAACCGCGGCCGTTCCGCACGCAGCACACGGGCCTGCCTCGCGTGCCGGCTGCGACGCGCGGCCCGGCGCGCCCCCACGGCCGCCGTCCGGCCAAGTAGTTCGACGCGCTCGGTCGTTTCGCGGCGCGCACGCTTCTAGTCGTAGCGGTGTGCCCGGAACAGCTCGGCCGCTGTCTGGAAATACGCGACTCCGAGCGGCAACAGCTGCGCATCGTTCGGCGCACGCGTGAACGCGTGCGAGGTGCGATCGTACCGCAGCGACTCGGCTTTCTTGCCGAGTTCCAGCACGACCATCCGGTCGTCGCGCAGGATCGCCACGTCGTGATTGTGGCTGAAGAGCGCCACGTGCGGCCGGTCAGCCGGCTCGTGGAGTACGTCCACGCCGAAGAACGGCGCCTCGTACGGCAGCCCGAGCAGGCCGAGCACCGTCGGGGCGACGTCGATCTGCGTCACCAGCGTGTCGATGCGGCGCGGTGCAAGGTGCCTGGGCGCGTAAACCATCAGCGGGATCTCGTAAGTCGACAGCGGCACTTCGGCCTTGCCATAGACACGCGCGCCGTGGTCGGCGACGACGACGAACAGCGTATCGTCGAACCACGGCTGTCTTGCAGCTTCGCGCAGGAAGTACCCGAGCGCGAAGTCCGCGTACTTCACGCCAGCCTTGCGCCCGCCGCCTTCCGGCGGAATGCCGCAGTCATCGAGTCCGGTGCGGAACGTGAACGGCTTGTGGTTCGAGGTCGTCATGACGATGGCGAAGAACGGCTTGCCGCCCGCGTAACGACCGCCGAAATGCGCGATCGCGAGGTCGAACAGGTCCTCGTCGCTGACCCCCCAGACGTTCGCGAAGCGCGCGCGTGCTACGCTCGTACGGTCGAGCACGTCGTAGCCATTGCCCTCGTAGAACGACTTCATGTCGTCGAAGTAGGCATACCCGCCGTAGAGAAAGCTCGTCTCGTAGGGTGCGCATCACGCCGCCCCAGGTCGCGATCCCCTGGTTGCCTGGCCGCCGCAGGATGGACACCGTCGGGATCGGCGGGAACGACGCGGTGATGGCCTCGAGGCCACGGACGGTGCGCGTACCGGAGGCGTACGCATTCGAGAACCACAATCCCTGCCGGGCGTAGCCGTCGAAGTTCGGAGTCCAGTTCCTCGTCGAGCCGTGCAACCGGCTGAACTCGGCCCCGAAAGACTCGCTCACGACGACCACGACGTTGAGCCTGCCGAGCCCGTCCGCGCGCGCCGCGTGCCTGCGATCGAGTCTGCCTTCGTCGAGCCGCGTGAATTCGCCGCCGTCCGCGGCCAGCTGGGTCTGCAAGGTGCGCAGGTTCTGCTTCGTCGGCCGACTCACGTACCAGTCGCCGTACTCGATCTCGCTCGTACGGGCGGCGCGAAAGAAGCTGCTGCAGCCGTTCTGGACCAGCTCGTTCTCGACGCGGTTGTGCGAGCGCGAAAGCGCGTCCGTAGAGTAGACCGCGATCGCGCAGGACAGCACGATGGCATACGGCAGAAAGAAGCTCAGCCGTTCCCGGAACGCAATGGCATGAAGCACGCCGCGGTGCCGGCTGCCACGCATCAGGTACGCCGCGACGGCGCCGAGGGCGATCGCCGTGAGCAGTACCCCGACGACCGGGTAGGCATCCCAGATATCGCTGAAGACCTCGGTCGGGTACGCGAGGTAGTCGAAGGCAACGATGTTGAATCGCGCGTCGAATTCTTCGAAGAAGAAGTATTCCGCCGCCGTTAGGTAGAACAGGCCGGCGGCCGCCGCGGTCGTGCCGCTGAGAAGCAGCAGGCGGTTCGGTCGTGAGCGGAACCACCGGTCCGGCACCAGCAGTATGTAGAGGGCAAAAGGCGCGAACAGGTACAGGGACTCGACGGCATCGTTGACTGCTCCCGCGGACATCACCCAGGGCAGGCGCCCGGGAGTCACGTCGGCCGCCAGCCCGAACCGGGCCCAGAGCACCAGGCGCGTGAGGGCACCGAGCGCGACGTAGAGCGCAACGACGGCAACCCAGGGCGCGAACCGGGACAACGCCCGGCCGGGCGATTCAGACACACTGCCCCCCGTTTACGCTGGTTTGCGGTCCCGGCCGCGCTCGAGCGGCCGCTTGCCATCGAGTTGGACGCCGCGGCCCCGCCCAATCAATCGGCCGCGGCCGTTTGACATAAACCCGCCGAGGGACGTGACCGAATTCACCCATCTCGTTCGAATGCATGCCGTGACCGCCTTCGCGCGCTAGCGTCTGCGGGTGTCCATGCGGGACTCGAATCGGCCATTGGCCGAGGAGGTTTCGATGAAGGTGTCCACGGAACGGCTGCGCAAGTCCGGATTGACCGCCCTGATCGTGGCGATCCCCTGTGCCGTGTTGGCCGCGCCTCCCGACTGGGCGCCCGCGCACGGCTGGCGCAAGAAGAACGATCCCTCCTACGCGGGTTACACGGGCTACTCGGGCAGGGCCTGGGACTCGGATTACGGTGTCCGGTCGGGGTCGTGCGACCGCGGACGCGTCGGGCAGGTCGTCGGCGGAGTCCTCGGCGGGGTCGCGGGCGGCGCGATCGGCGCGGAAGTCGCCAAGAACAGCGAAAACCGCAACGTGGCGATCGTCGTCGGCACGGTGATCGGCGCCGCGATCGGCTCCGAGGTGGGCCGGCGCATGGACAAGACCGATCGCTCCTGCGTCGGGCATTCGCTCGAGCTGGTGGAGCCCGGCCAGAGCGTCAAGTGGACCAACCCGAACACGCGCGTGACCTACCAGTTGACGCCGCTCGACGAGCAGCGGCGCGAGGACGGGTGCCGTCGCTTCAAGCTCATCGCCCACGGCTCCTTCGGACTGAGCGAGGGGCGCACGACGGCGTGTCCAGACCAGGAAGGCGTCTGGCGGCTACGGAACGACCAGCAGCGGGTGAGCAGTCGCTGACCGGAACCGCCCTCACCCGGCCTTGCGGCCGACCTCTCCCGCGCTTGCGGGAGAGGTGACGGAGCCAGACGTCTCCCGCGACTTGCGGGAGAGGTGACGGAGCCAGACGTCTCCCGCGAGCTGCGGAGAGGTGCCGATCAGCGGCAGGGATAGGCGGCCGACAGCGCCTCGTAGAAAACCTCGGCGATGGGCCTCTGCGCATCGTCGGGGTTTTTTTCGAGCTGGGCCAGCACGGGGCGGACGAACTCCGGCGTGGTCGCGCTCGCAGGCGCGCAGATGCCGAGCAGCCGCGACGGATCCTGCTCCTGGAACTGCCTGAACACCGCGTCCGAGTCGAGCTCGTTCTCGACCGCGAGGCGCGAGCCGAAGCTCAGTGCCCCGAGCTGCGCCCCGACCCGCAGGCCGCTCAACAGGCCCTTCGTCACGCCGAGGCAATACGTCACGTCGAGGTCGCTCGCGTCGGTGTCGCCCTCGAGCGCCTTCAGGTAGCTCTGGCAATAGCTGCGCCACTCCTTCGCCGGGGGCGAGACGTCGTCGGCGCGCGCCGGAGCACCGTGCAGGCCGGGGGCGACGATCGCAAGCAGGAGGAGGATGGGCGTCCGGAGCGAGCGGGAGTTCGTGTGCATGAGGCGATTTAAGCAGGTTGCGGCGCGGGTGGCATGTGCGCGAGGACCTCGGCGACGTACGAGCCGACGACTTCCTCGATCGAGAGATCGCAGCCCTTGCGCTCCGAGAGGTACCAGCGGTGTTCGAGCAGCTGGTGGAAGAGCTCCGCGTCGTCGAGCTTGACGCGCTGGTCCCCCGGAATCGCGGCCAAGGTGGGCTGGTAGACCTCTTCCAGCCAGCGCCGCGCGGCCTCGCGCTCGGTGAGCCGCCGCCCGCTCTCGCCCGACCAGATCGCGCGGTGGTGCTCGAGGTCGTTCAGCATGCGGCGTGCCTGATTCTCCTGCACGTCCAGCCCCGTCAACGCTTCGAGCCGGCGCCGGTGGTGGCCGGGCTCGACGACCTGCACGCGCAGGCGAACCTTGTGCCCGCCCTCGATGGCCTGCAGGTCCATGTCCTCCACGTCGAAACCGAGCTCGTTGAGCCGTGCGATGCGTGCGTCGACGCGATACTGCTCGTTCGCCGCGAACACTTCCTCGCGCGTGAGCTCGATCCAGAGGGCCTCGTAGCGCGTCACGAGCCCGGCCGCGAGATCGATCGGGTCGAGGTTCCCTGGCAGGCCAAAGCCGGCGGCGATGTCCATGAACTCGCCGGCGACGTTCTCCTGCGCGATCTGCAGATCGTGCGCGCGCAGCCCCGGCGACAGCGTCGAATGGAGCTCGCCGGTCTCGGCGTCGACGAGGTAGGCCGAGTAGCGCCCGGCGTCGAGCCGGAACAGCGCGTTCGACAGCGAGCAGTCGCCCCAGTAGAAACCCGCGAGGTGCAGGTTCACGAGCAGCTCGGCCAGTGCGTCGAGCAGCTGGTAGGACTGCGCGTCCGAGATGCCGCGTTCGATCACGTGGCGGAACGGCATCGAGTGCTTCAGGAAACGCGTCACGAGCAGGCCCCAGCGGTCCCGGCCGCCGCCCCGCAGGGGGCGATCCGTGACGAGCCCGACCGGCTCGACGACCGGCAGGCTCATCTGCTCGAGGACGCGCAGCAGCGTGTACTCGCGCTCGGCGACGTGCTCGAGCAGTTCCTTGATGGCGTAGACGGCGCCGGCGTGCTCGACGAAGCGCACCGGGTTTCGGTGCAGTCCGGGCTCGACCTCGACGCACAACTCCGGCGCCCAGTGCTCGAGGGGCGTGGACCAGGGCAGGTTCAGCGCCGCCGGGTAATCGTCGGGGTGGGCCAGCCGGAAACGCATCGCGGGCGCGCCGCTCGGACGGGACTCAGTCGGACCGCGCGAACTGTACGTCCTCGAGCAGTTCGGCAGTCGCTTCGTCCTCGAAGACCTCCTCGATCGTGGCCGTGACCTTGCGCTGCCAGTTCGCGTGCTCGTCGCTCGTGCCGGGCACGTTGACCGGGTCGGTCATGCCGATCAGGTCCTCGATCTGCAGCACGACGAGCGCGGCCGAACTGCGCGCGAGGTAGAGCTGGATCGCACGCGCGAGCGCCTCTGAGAACGGGCGTTCGCCGCCCTGCGCGGCGTCCCGCGGCCTGAGCCCAGCGGCGTCGAGGGCCTCGAGCAGCGCCGCGCGATCGTGCGTCCGTTCCTCGTAAACCTGCCGGCGGATCTCCTCGCCCGGGAACAGGTCCAGCGCGTCGCGCAACGCGAGGTCGCGCCCCTCCCAGTACCCGCGCAACGTCGGCAGGTCGTGCGTGGTCACGGTGGCGATCGCGCGGCGCTCGAAGTGCTCGGGCCGGCGGAATCGCCCGCCCTCGACCTTTTCGAACAGCAGCACCTTGTAATGGTAGATCGCGTACTCGGGCATTGCCCGACGCATCTCGTCGGGCACGGTGCCGAGGTCCTCGCCGACGACGAGGCAGCGGTGCCGCACGCTCTCGAGCGCGAGGACGGACATCAGGTCCTCGAGCGGATAATGCACGTAACCGCCTTCGGTCGACCCCAGGCCCACGGGAACCCACCACTGGCGGAACAGCGACATGACGTGGTCGAGCCGCAGCGCGCCGAAGTGCCGCATGTTCGCGGCGACGAGCGTGCGAAACGGTTCGTACCGCGCCGCGACGAGCGCCTGCGGGTCCTGCGGCGGGATGCCCCAGTCCTGCCCCTTGAGCGCGAGCGGGTCGGGCGGCGCGCCGACCCCGGCGCGCATGCGGTACACACGCTGCTCGGACCACGTCTCGGACCCGGCGGGATTCACGCCCACCGCATAATCCCCGTACAGCCCGATCGGCATGCCGAGCTCGGCCGCGAGCGTCTGCACCGCGCACAGTTGTTCGTCGGCGATCCATTGCAGCCAGGCGTGGAACTGGACGTCGTCGACGTGCTCGCGCGCGAACTCGGCCACGCCGTGGCGCGACGGGTCACGCAACTCCTCGGGCCACGCCGGCCAGCCCCAGTAGGCGTCGGCGTCCTGCCCGCGCAGGTGTTCCGCGATCGCGTCGTGCAGCGCGTGCAGCCGCAGTGCGTCGCCCCGCTCGTCGCGGAAGCGCCGGAAAGCTTCCGCGCGCGGCGTCGTGCCGGCAAGGTGATGCCGCACGAAGTGCGCATAGACCTTGCGCAGCAGCGGGAGCTTGAGCCGCGTCACGCCGGCGTAATCGACGACTTCGGTTGCACGTAGCCGGTCGAGCTCGCGACGGAACTCCGGCCTCGCCGCCTCCGCGCTCGCGTCGGCGCATTCGGCGAACTCGGGGACCCGCGGCACCGCGATGTAGAGCACGTTCAGGAAGTGCCGCGTCGACGGGCTGTACGGCCCGAAATGCGCGGGGTTCGAGGGAAACAGCGCGTGCAGCGGGTTCAGCCCGACGAACGAGGCGCCGTGCAAGGCGCAGTGACGCACGACCTGCTCGAGGTCCGCGAAGTCGCCGATGCCCCAGTTGCCGCGCGAGCGCAGCGTGTAGAGCTGCACTGCGACGCCCCAGAGCCGCTCCCCGGACTGCAGCGCTTCGGGTTCGAAGCAGCGCGCCGGTGCGACGATGAGCGCGCACTCGGTTGCGCCCTGCCCGCCCACGGCTGCGTGCAACACGTGCCGGCCGACCGGCAGGTCGCCGTCCACGGGGAGCAGCCGTCGCGTCCACTCGCGGCCTGACAGAGCGTGCCGTTCCAGCTCCTGCAGGTCTCCCGCGCGCCGCTCGCCCTCCCGGCGCGTGCCGTCCGCCAGCGCGATGGCCCACGCGACGTTGGTGTCCAGGGCGTCGGCAGGCACGTTGACCGCGACCGTCCGCGGCGCATGGCGCACGATCGCCACCGGCGGCAGCAACGATGCCCAGCGGTCGGTCTCGATCCGCTCCAGCTCACGCCTGACGCCATCGACGTCGCCGACCTCGCAGCCCATCGCGGCGAGGATCGCCGCCTTCGTCCCGGTACTGAAGTACTTCAGTTCGCCGCGGTAGTTGTGATACGCATCGCCGATGCCGCGCGCGCGTGCGAGCTGGTCGAGCAGCGAGTCGAGCATGGGAGACCTCTGGATCACTCGCGCATCATGCACGTTCTACGCGCGGCGACGCACTCCCTACAGTTCCGCCAGGATCTTGCGCCGCAGTTCGTTGTACTCCGCCTGCGTGATCAGTCCGTCCTCGAGCAGCTGGTTGAGCGTGCGCAGGCGCGCCGGCACGGTGCGCCGCTCGGCGGCCGGTGGCGTGCCTGCGGCAGCGCCGCCGCTGCGGGACGCCTGGTCCATGCGTGCGGCCTGGTCCGTCGTGAGCGGCTTGCCCGACGCCGCCACCGCGACGTTGCCGTCCGGCGCCACGCCGGGTACGGCTGCGAGCCGGCCGGCCACCATGTCGTAGTCGTCGAGCACTTTCGCCTGCGCGTCCTGATCGGTCTCCAGGATATCCACCACCGGCGGTGTCGCCTCGTCCACGTCTCCGCGTATGCCCCACTGCGACGACTGCAGGCCGCGGGCGACCGGCATCGTCATCATCGTCTGCCTGCTCGGCGAGAACAGGCCCGGGCGGCCGGTCTCCTCGATGTCGCAACCAGTGACGATGACCGTGTACCCCCACGCCTTCGACGGCACGTCGCCCAGGAACTCGGGCGGGACCTGGAACTCGATCCGGCGCGTCGCCACCCGGACCTTCGTCGGGAAGAAGTAGCGGTCGCTGACGTGCTGCTCCGAGCGGCCCTCGACGGCGGCGAGATCCTCCTTGCTGGTGCGCCCCTTGTTCGCCTTGAGTTCCGCCTCGTATTCCTGGTCGTAGTAGATCTGCAGCATCGTGCGCGCGGTGTCGGGGCGGGGCGTGAGCACGATCGCCTTCTCCCAGGCGAAATCGCGATCGATCGTGACGCCGCGACCGGGCACCGCACCCGTCTCGCCGGCGCCGCTCGTGCGATCGGTGTCGATGTAGATGTCGACGTTGAACGTGTAGAAGCCGTTGCGCGCGATGCGGTCGATCGCCGTCTGGCCGATCTGGGTGACGCGGCCGACGGGGCTGCGGATCGGCTGCGCCATCTCGACGACGAACCACACGCCGTCGTCGCGCTCCTCGGCCGAGAAGCGGACGAGGTCGAGGTCGCCGGGCTCGAGGTCGTCGCGGTTCGGGTAGAGCAGGGCGCCCGAGCCGTCGTCGTCGCCCTTCGGGTCCTCGATCGAGAAGAGCACCTCCGCACCGGCGGCTCGTGTGACGAGCAGGAGCGCGGCGGCGACCAGACCGGGCAGGCAGGAGAACTTCACGCGTCGCTGCATCCTGTACGCGGGGAATCGGGGCGGTCCACGCGAGCGTGGCCGCCCCGGATGTCACGACACCGCGGGGTCAGAAGACGACCTTCAACCAGACTTTCATCCGGTATTGACTGAGGTCCACCGAGCTGACCGGGATGTTGCCCAGCGGTGTGGCGACCGTATCGCCTGCCGGGCTCAGCTTCACACGACGGCCGTCGACGTCGTTCGTGTAGAAGACCGGGTCGTAGTCCCCCCAGAAGTAGTCGATGGTGCCGCCAACCTGCAGACCCGACAGGAAATACGTGAAATTCATGCCGACGCGGTTCTTGGTGGTATCTCCCGTGAGGTACTCGGCGTAACCATAGGCGTTGGCCCCCTCGAAGCCCATGCCCACCGGGGCGACGTCGACCGTGCCGTCGACGAGGTCGACCTCGTGCAACTCGTAGAGCAGCGTCGCGTAGAGGTCGGACGTCAGCTGGTAGCCGGCACTGATGCCGTAAGTATCGTAATAGGCTTCGCGATCGTCGCAGGTCACGCAGCCGCCGAGGCCGATGTTCGGGACCCAGTCCGGATTTATCTGGCCGGGGTCGCCGAAATTCGGGTAGCCGTCGTAAGCATCGGTCAGGAGACTCGATTTCGTGACGCGATCGTCCTCGTCGGAGATGTACTTGTAGCGCGCCATCAGGTTGATGCCGCTGCCCACGTCGAGCGTGTACTTCGCCTTGAGGGCGAAAATCTCCATCTGGCGGTCCTGGTACGGTGCATACGGGGAACGGGTATCGCCGCCGTAGCCCCACGCGTGCGTGCCTTCCATGCGCGGGTAGATGCAGTCGACGTCCTTGTCCTGGCCCCCGCAGGCCTGCCAGTTGGTGTTGAAATCGATGTAGCTGTACTCGCCCGAGAATTCCCAGTCGCCGAGCTGGTATTTCGGCACCAGCGTGACGCCCTTCCAGCCGATGACCGAAAAGGCGACGGTCTCGTCGAAATCGGTGACGTCGTTGTCGGCGAGGCCCGAGACGACCTGCTGTACTTCACCGTCCCAGCCGCCGTAGCCCAGGCCGGCATTCGAATTGGGGTTGGTTCGCACGCCAAAGTTGTAGTCCGGTCGCATCCACTGCCACGTCCCCTCCTGGCCCTCGGTCAGGAGCACGTCGGCTTCGCGCCGTGCGGATGGGGCGGACACGTAGTCGGAGCCGATGTCGAAGACCTGCACGGCCAGCGACAACCCGTCGACGAAGAGCCTGTTGAAATCGAGATTCAGGTAGAACGCGCCGTCGTCGGTGTCCTCCTTCGGCAACGGGCTGAAACGGCAGCTTTCCAGCGAATTGGAATCACAGACGCTGTTCGCGATGTTGTACGTGCTGTAGTAATAGGCACCCTTCAGGTCGACGAAACCCAGGCCGGAATACTGGCCCTTCAGGCCGACCACCGAGTTCTCCCAGCGCGTGATCTCGCCGACGCCGTTGAGGTTGTTCGTGTCCTCGGGGTCGCGTTCCCTGTCGCTGGCATACAGGCCGATCAGGGTCGCGTTCCAGGCCGCGCTCGGGGCGTACTTGAGCTGGCCCACGTAATCGGCATCGTTGGTATACAGGTCGCCGGTGGTGAACCCGGCTCCCTGGTACGCCGGCGAGCTCACCCGCGCGAAATCCCACCGCAGGGTCTTGTCGAGCGCCGAGCCCTGGAACAGGAAGCCGCTCAGGTTGTCCCGGTCGATGTAACGCGTCTTGCCGTGTGTCCAGGCATCGAACATGCCCCAGTCGTTGGCGCCGATCGACGCGGAGTCGAGCCAGTCGTAACCGGGGGTGATGATCACCCTGGCGCCGCGCAACTTGATGTACTGGTTGCAGCGCGGGTCGGCCTCGGTGCACGCCTGCTCGAACGATTGATTCGGTTTGCCCGGAACGGCATAGCCGGCGTAGTTCGCCCAGAATCCGCGGTGCAGGCGGCTCTGGATGCGTGCATAGAATTCGACCTGCTTCGAAACGTGCCCGGTCAGCGTCAGGTCGAATTCGGTGGCCTGTCCCTGGTCGCCACCGGATTCGTTGGGTGTCACGTCGAAGTTGTTCGACATGCTGAAGTTCTGCTGCCGGTTGCCATCGAGGAACTTCATGTAGATGTCGCCCCACCACTTCAGATCAACGTCGGCAGCGTTGCTCACCTGCGGTGCGCTTCCCAGCGCCGCCGCCACCATCGCCGCGAGTGTCACTCTGTGAAGGTTCTTCATTGTCATCCCCAGTGAATCGGCTGAGATCGCCTACTTACGCACCATGACGAGCGTCGCTTTCTTGACGGAACTGCCGTCCGCGCCGCACTCGTACTTGAGCATGTCGTATTGCGCCTGGGCTTCGTCCGGCTTGCCCTCGCCCTTGCCCGCGAGGATGTCCATCAGTTCCGGATCGCACTCGCCGTCGTTGCCGCCGCCCCAACGGTGCTGGCCCTCGAACTCGTTGGCGTTGCGCGTCAGGAGGTTGCCTTTGTCCGGGAAGCCTTCGTTCGACTGCACGACGACCTGGTAGCCCCACGTGGCGGGATCGCCGCCGCCGAGATCCTCGAGCTTGATCTTGGCGCTGATCGTCCTCCCGGCGCCGGTCGTGCGGCGGGGCACGACGATGTCGGCCGCAAGATTGGCGGCCGTGGTCTTGATCTCCGACAAAACGCGCGATTGCGGCTGCGGCGAGAGGACGATCACCTTCTCCCAGGCGCTCTCGGGCGCGAACGCCACGTTGAGGCCGGGCAGGCCCTCGGTATGGCCGCTACCGGCCTTGCCATCCTTGTCGATGAAGATGAACATCATCTGCGTGGCGAACCCGACACCCATGCCCCACGGGTCCGCGAGCTTGTCGTTCACGGTGACCTTGACGTCCGGGCTGTCGCCGCCGGTGATCTCGAACTCGACCAGGTCGAACGAGCCCGGCGTGTAGACGCCGTCGGTCGGGTAGGTGTAGCCGCCCGGCCCCTTGTCGTCGCCGGTCGGGTCCATGAACTTGACGCCTTCCGCCCAGGCCGCGCCCGTGAGCGCCAGGCCCACCGCCACTGCACAGATCGAAACGCGAGCGTTGGTCTTCATGTCTTTCGCCCTCTTGTCCAGCTCGTTGCACGTGCCCCTGGCGGGGCGTGGTGTCTCATCATCCCTTCACGCCGCCGGCCGTCAGGCCGGAGACGAGGTATTTCTGCAGGAACAGGAACAGCACCACGACCGGGACCGACACGATGATCGACCCGGCCGCGAAATAGCCCCACTGCGAGGTGAAGCCGCCGACGAAGAACTTGAGGCCCACCGGGGCCGTGTACTTCGCCTCCTCCTCGAGGAACGTCGCCGCGAGGATGAATTCGTTCCAGCCGGTCATGAACGAGAACAGCGCGGTCACGGCGACCGCGGGCTTGGCGAGCGGCAGGATGATCCGGAAGAAGATCGTCTGCCGCGAGGCGCCGTCCATGATGGCCGATTCCTCGATCTCGAGCGGGATCGTGTCGAAGTACCCCTTCAGCATCCAGACGCAGAAGGGTATCGCGGTCACGGAGTAGACGAGCACGAGGCCGAGGAAGGAGTTTCCGAGCTTGAGCCAGCTCACGATGATGATGTAGAGGGGCACGAGCAGCAGCGTGCCCGGGAACATCTGCGAGACGAGGAACGACATCATGCCCGCGCGCCGGCCCGGGAAGCGGAAGCGGGAGAACGCATAGGCCGCGGTGCAGGCGAGGAACACGCCGACGACGGTGGTCGCGAGCGCGACGATCGCGCTGTTGATGATCCAGCGCAGGAACGGCTGTTCCGTCAGCACGTCGGCGAAGTTCGCCACCGACCACTGCGCCGGCCACGGCAGCACGGCGCGCAGCCGGTCGAAGAAGCCCGGGTCCGGCGGCACGTCGGCGAACGCCAGGTTCTGCGTCCCCGAGAACGCGACGCTGATGACCCAGAGCACCGGGTAGATCGCGAGCAGCGTGAAGCCGATCAGGAACACGTGCAACAGCACGTGGGAGCGGTCGGCGCGGGCGACGGGAGTGCTCATGCGTTCACCGCCTCCGTCGCGCGCGTCATCTTCGTCTGGAAGACCCCGTAGACCAGCAGGATCAGGAAGATCACCGTCGAGTACGCGGCCGAGTAGGCATAGCGGTACTCCTCGAACGCGATCTTGTACGCCTTCGTGATCAGGATCTCGTTGGCGCCAGCCGGCTCGCCGCCCGAGACCAGGTAGATCACGTTGAACATGTTGAAGGTCCACACCACCGAGAGGATCACCGCCGGCACGAGCGTCGGCTTGAGCAGCGGCAGCGTGATGCGCCAGAACTGTTGCGAGCGCGTCGCGCCCTCGACGGTCGCCGCCTCGTACATGTCCTGCGAAATCGACTGCAGGCCGCCCAGGATCACGACCATCATGAACGGGAAGCTGAGCCAGCCGTTCGTCGCGAGCCCGGTCATGAACGAGGCCAAGACGCCGTCGAACCATGCCACGGGCTCGCCGCCGAACATCTGGATCGCCTGGTTGACCGCTCCGAACTGCTGGTGGAACAGCGCCTTCCAGATCAGCGCGGTGATGTAGTTCGGGATCGCCCAGGGCAGGATCAGCAGCACGCGGTAGATCGCCTTGCCCTGGAGCCCGGGCGTGTTGAGCGCCAGCGCCAGGATCATGCCGAGCGTGACACCGACCGCGACGTTGGACACGGTCCAGCAGATCGTGATGAACAGCGTCCAGTAGAAATTCTGGTAATTGATCGTCCAGCCTTCGGCCGTCTGTCGGGCGACGTCGAAGTTGCCGAGGATGTCGACGTAGTTCTGCACGCCGACGAACAGCTCGGTGAGCGGCTGGTTGGTGTTGAAGATGGTCTGGCCCGTGAACGACAGGGTGATGCCGTATGCGAACGGGAAGAAGACCAGCACCAGCATGCCCGCCATGGCGGGCGTGACGTAGAGGTAGGCGTAGCGATACTCGCTGACGGTCTCACGCAGCTTGCGCGCCGCGCCCAGCGCGAAGAACGCCAGGATCGCGATGCCGAGCACCAGGTTGCCGCTCAGCGCGCGGTCGAGCGGCCGGCGCATGCGGGCCACCGCCTGCGCGCCCGCTTCGGTGTCGACCGAGCCGTCGGCGAGCAGCAGGTTGCGCGGGCGCTGGAACACGTCGACGTCCCAGGGATTCGCGACGTCTCCCGCGCCGGTCACGGCGGCGGCCCCCGGCACGCGCGCGCTCAGATCCAGGTATTCCTGCGCGACCGCCTGGTTGCTCGCGGCGACCGTCGCCTCGAGGGCGTCGATCGCGCGGCTCGAATAGAACCACCACGCGGCGACGAACAGCGCGAGCGCCGCGGCGGCCGCGATCCAGCGCTGCGTCCGGGTCGCCGGCGCGACGCCGCGCTGCAGCAGCAGCGCGATCAGCCAGAACGCGGCGACCGGCAGCACCACCGCCAGCGCCCCCGGCAGCGGTGCAGGGCCCGTGGCGACCTCGGGCAACGGCCGCTCGTGCTGCACGATGCCGGCCACGGCGCCGTCGACCAGATACGGCAGCGTCACACGGATGCGGCCCTGCGCCGGCCGCGAGACGTCGATCTGCGCCTTGCGGAAAACGCCCTCGGAGACGTTGGTGTCGATTGCTGCGCGCAGCTCCTGGCCCAGGTCGAACAGCCACTTCTCTTCGCGCGAAAGGCGCCGCGGCAGCTCCCCCTGCAGGTCGGTCGGGCGGGTCGAGGCGAGCAGGCGGGCCCCGCTGAGGCGGAGCACCAGGACGTGGTCATCGCCGGGCGACCGCGACACCCAGTCCGCCATCGCCGCCTGCAGTGGCGCGGTGTCGTCGGGATTGGTCGCGACGATGGCCGCGACGGCCTCGGCCAGTGCGGACGCCTCCAGGATGGCCATGCGGCCCTGCGTCTGGGCCGCGAGCTCGTCGCGCGACTGGCCGGCGAACCAGCGGCCGAGCAGCACGGCGGCGAGCAGCGCGAACAGCAGGCCGAGCGCGGCCGGCTGCAGCAGGAAACGCCGCGCGCGCCGGGCCGGCGTGTCTGCCGCCTCGTGCCGCGCCGCGCGGATGTTGCCTGCGATCTCGCTCACGATTCAGTCCTTGTCAGCGACCCTTGCGCAGCTTTGCGATGTTGCCCTTGACCGTCTCCTGGGCCTCCTTGAGCGCCGCTTCGGGCGTCGCCGAGCCTTTGACGATCTTGTTCATCGCGGTCGTCACGGGCGACCACATCAGCGTCATCTCGGCGTAGTTCGGCATCGGCACGGCCGTGTCGAGCTGCTTGCGGAAGCCCTGCAGGGTCGCGTTCTTCGTCACGCGCGGATCGGAGTAGACGGCCTTGTTGGTCGGGAGCTGGCCGCCCTCGAGCGCGAGCACCAGCGCCGCGTCGGGCGACACGAGGTACTCGGCGAACTTGTACGCCTGCTCCTTGTGCTGCGACCCGGCCGACACGTAGACGCCCTCGACGGTCAGCCACGGCTTCATCGGCTTGCCGCCCGCTTCGGAGACCGCGGGCAGTGGCGCGATCGCGTACTTGACCTTGTCCTGCACCTCGCCGAGGAACCACGGGCCCGAGAACACGATGGCGGCCTTGCCTTCGTTGAACAGGCTCGCGATCAGCGTCGACGACGGGTCGGCCGGCAGGATGCCGTCCTGCTTGTACCACTTGAGCATGGTCTTCACGGCGGCGACGTTCTGTGGCGAATCGATCACCGGCGCCGCCCCGGCCGCGAAGACCTGGCCGCCGTACGCGTTCATGAGCGCGGCGTGGAAGAAGTAATTCGAGTACTCGTAGGCGAGGCCGAAGCGGCCGGTCGAGGCGTCCGTCAGGCCCTTGGCGAGCTTGACGAGTTCCGCCGTGGTTTTCGGCGGCGTCTTCACGAGCGCCGTGTTGTAGATCATCGCGATCGACTTGTAGTTGAGCGGCAGACCGTAGACGGTGTCGCGGTAGGTCATCGGAGCCATCATGCCCGGCACGAGGGAGTTGACGGTCCTGTCCTCGACGAAGAAGTCGATCGGCTCGATCGTCTGCCCGGCCTCGACCCAGCCACCGAGCCGGTCCTGCGCGAAGATGAATACGTCGGGGCCCTTGCCGCGCGGCACCGA
This sequence comes from Steroidobacteraceae bacterium, assembly GCA_035691185.1. Classification (GTDB taxonomy): domain Bacteria; phylum Pseudomonadota; class Gammaproteobacteria; order Steroidobacterales; family Steroidobacteraceae; genus RPQJ01. The sequence continues at coordinate 10,924 of DASSJN010000045.1, read as the reverse complement.
GGCCGTGATCTTGTCGGCGTAGGCGTCGTACGGCACGGCGAGCGTCTTGACCGCGATGTCCTTCTGCTTCGCGTTGAACTGCGCGACGACCTTCTCGAACGCAGCCTTCTCGTCGCCGCGATAGGCGTGCCACACGGTGATGTCCGTCGCCGCCTGCGATGCGGCGCCCAGCGACAGGGCCCCGGCCGCGACGAGCGCGCCGAGACCGGTGCGGAGGAACTGCCTGCGATTCGTCTTCATGCTCGATGCTCCATGCGTTCGTCTGCGCGGCGGGCCTCAGCCCGCGATGCGCTGCTCGGTCTGCGGGTCGAAGAGGTGCATCGCCTCGGCGTTCAGCACGAGGTCGATGCGTTCGCCGAAGCTCGGGATCCGGTGAGCACCGAGCTTTGCGATGACGATGTCGTCGCCGCAGCGGAAGTGCACGATCACCTCGTGCCCGATCGTCTCGATGATCTCCACGGTGCCGCCGAGCGGCGCGGTCAGCGACCAGCCGTGCGCGGAGGCCTCGCCCACGTGCTCGGGGCGGATGCCGATCAGCACCTCGCGGCCCGCGTAGTTTTCGAGGACCGGTTGAAGACTGGCCGGCACCGGCGTCGCAAAGCCCTTGGCCTGGAGCTGCGCGCCGTCGCCGCTCACCGTCGCCTTGACCATGTTCATGTTCGGCGTGCCGATGAACTTCGCGACGAACACGTTCTGCGGCCGGTCGTAGAGCTCGAGCGGCGTGCCCACCTGCTTCAGGTTGCTCTTGCGGTCCTTGCCCATCGGCGCGAGCACGGCGATGCGATGGCCCAGCGTCATCGCCTCGACCTGGTCGTGCGTGACGTAGACCGTGGTCGTCTTGAGCTTGTGCTGCAGCTTGGCGAGCTCGGCGCGCATCTGCACGCGCAGCTCGGCGTCGAGGTTCGAGAGCGGTTCGTCGAACAGGAACACCGAGGGCTTGCGCACGATGGCCCGGCCGAGCGCGACGCGCTGGCGCTGGCCGCCCGAGAGCGCCTTGGGCTTGCGGTCGAGCAGTGGCTTGAGCCCGAGGATGCCGGCCGCCTCGTCGACGAGCCTGTCGATGTCGGCCTCCGGCATCTTGCGGATCCTGAGACCGAACGCGATGTTCTCGCGCACGGTCATGTGCGGGTAGAGCGCATAGCTCTGGAACACCATTGCGACGTCGCGATCCTTCGGGTGCACGTCGTTGACGACGCGCTCGCCGATCGAGAGCTGGCCTTCGCTCGGTTCCTCGAGCCCCGCGATCATGCGCAGCGCGGTCGACTTGCCGCAGCCCGAAGGGCCGACGAACACCATGAATTCGTGGTCGTGGATCTCGAGGTCGAGATTTTCGATCACGCTCACGTCGCCGAAGCGTTTCGCGATGCCCTGGAATGCTATGCTTGCCATTGCGCCGTCGTCGCCCCTCGTTATCCCGTCGTCTCGTGCACGTACACGCGCGCCTGGCGCGCCGGCACCGTCACGGCGAGCTGGCCGCCCGACAACGCCGCGGCAGCGCCGGTCACGACGTCCTTCACGGCACCGCCCTGCCACGCCGGCGGCGCAGGTACGGCGCCGGTCGCTTCGACCTGCCCGCGATTGACCGCCACGATCACGGCGTTGCCCGAGGCCGGGTCGGTGCGCTCGAAAACGAGCAGGTCGCCGTCCGAAGAATGACGCTTGAACGCGCCTCGCGACAGCGCGGTGTTCGCGCGCCGGGCCGCAATCAGCCTGCGGTAGTACTCGCGCAGCGACTCGTCACGTTCGATGCCCTTGCCCGGCAGCACGGCGCGCTTGCCCCAGGGCATGTCGCCGCGGTTGACCGGCCAGACGCTGCCCTGTCGCGCGACTTCCTCGCCGTAGTAGACGGTCGGGATGCCGAGCGAGGTCATCTGCAGCGCGACGCAGAGACGGAACGCGTCGAGGTCGCCCTTCAGGTTGTGCAGCGCCATCGGTTCGTCGTGCGAGGACAGGTAGTGCGCCAGTTGGAAACCGTCCCGCACCTTGTGGCGTTTCTCGAGGTAAGCGGCGAACGCGATCGTGCGGCCCTTGCCCTGCACGAAGGCTTCGCAGCTCCCCTTGAACGTGAAGTCGAAACCCGCGTCCATTTCGTCGGCGGCAAAATAGTCGTCGAGCACCTGCGCGGAGCCGCCCCAGACTTCCGCGAGCAGGAAGAAGTCGTCGCCGAGGCGGGCGCGCGTTTCCTGGCGGTGCCTGCGCCAGAAGTCGTGGTCGATGTGCTTGACCGTGTCGAGCCGGAACCCGTCGAGGCCGGTGCGTTGCGCGAGCCCCATGTGCGCGTCGAACAGGTGCTGCCGCACCTCGGGCAGCTCGGTCTTCAGGTCCGGCAGGCCGCCCACCTGGCAGTGCAGCTCGTCGACCGCGCAGTCGACCGGCCTGGGACGGATCCACGCCGCCGTCGCCGGATTCTTCTCATAGGACGCGTCGTAGCCCACGTGGTTGTAGACGACGTCGAGCAGCACCTTGAGTCCGCGCCCGTGGGCCGCGTCCACGAATCGCTTGAGTTCGGCCTCGGTGCCGAAGCGCGGATCGAGCCTGGTGAAGTCGTCGGCCCAGTAACCATGGAACGCACAGTGCTCGAACCACCCGCCCGGCACCTTCACGCCCGTCGGCGGCTGCGCCGGCGGGCAGTGGTCGATCTGGCGCACGATCGGCGTGATCCAGACGGCCGTGGCGCCCAGCGAGGCGATTTCGTCGAGCTGCTGCAGGAGGCCGACGAAATCACCGCCGTGAAAACCGCCCGGGTTCGCGCGGTCGACGTCGAGGTTGCCGGCAGCCGAACCGTCGGCGTACCGGTCGAGAATCACGAAGTAGAGGACCGCATCGGTCCAGTCCCGTTGCGGAACGACCTTGACGATGCCCGGCGACCCGGCGGTTCCTCCGGCGGCAGGCGTGCCAGGCGTCGCGCATCCGGCGAGTGCCAACGCGCCGAGCAGGCACGGGACCGCCCGCCTGAGCCATCGGCGACCGGCGCACACCGGACGCGCGACACCCTTCCCTTGCTCACTCGTTGTGCGCATTTGCGAGTTGGAGCCGGTGTTGTAGTTCTGCCGCGACCTGGAGGTCGCAGTGCCTTGCAGCGTTGCACGATGCATTGCAAAAAAGCAATCGTGAACAAACGCTGTTTCCTCCCGGCGATCCGAGGTGTAGTGGGCACCGTGGCGGCGGTTCGCGATCAGGACACCGTGTCGATCAACGCGGCCAGCGCCGATTGTTGGCCGACGACGACAAGCCCGCCCAGGAGCACCAGCACGGGTGCGCCGCCACGTCGTCAGGCCATATAGGCGGCGTTACCGAGCGCGCGATTCCAGCAGCACCGTGCTGCGCTGGTCGCATACCAGTTCTTCGCTGCGTTGCAAGACCCGCGCGCCGTCGATCGCGCTGGCGGCCGCGGTGTCGAACACGATCGCCCATTCGCTACCGTCGGGGGGAGGCGGTGGCGTCATCGCGACCGGCGCCTCGTCCGCATTGAACACGACGAGCAGGTCGCCGGTCTGCGACTGCCGCGAGGGCGCGCCGTTCATGTGGACCGCGATCGAACGCAGGTTGGAGTCGTTCCAGTCGGCGTTCGTCATCTCCCGCCCCGACGGGTGCAGCCAGGTCACGTCCTTGGCGTGCGCGCCGCGACGCGTGCCCTTGAGGAACGTGTCACGGCGCAGCCACAGGCGCGACTTGCGCAGGTCGATGAGCCCGCGGACGAACTCGACCAGCGATGCATTGCGTTCGCACAGCGACCAGTCGATCCAGCTCAGCTCGTTGTCCTGGCAATAGGCATTGTTGTTGCCGCGCTGGGTGCGGCCGAACTCGTCGCCGGCGAGCAACATCGGCACGCCCTGCGACAGGAACACCGAAGCGAGCAGGTTGCGCGCCTGTCGTGCGCGAACCTCAAGGACCGTCGGGTCGTCGGTGGGCCCTTCGACGCCGTAGTTCGCGCTCAGGTTGTGTGCATGGCCGTCGCGGTTGTGCTCGAGGTTCGCTTCGTTGTGGCGAAGCGCATACGAGACCGTGTCCTGCAGCGTGAAGCCGTCATGCGCCGCGACGTAGTTGACGCTGGCTGTCGGCTTGCGGCCGCCGCCGCGAAACAGGTCGCTCGACCCTGCGAACCGTTCGACGAAGGTTCCGACGACCGGCCGGTCGCCTCGCCAGAAGGCGCGCAACGTGTCTCGATAGCGGTCGTTCCATTCCGACCAGCCGGAGGGAAAGTGGCCGAGCTGGTAGCCGGCGGGGCCGAGGTCCCAGGGCTCGGCGATCATCTTGAGGTAGGCGAGCGCAGGATCGGCCCGCATCGCGCCGAACAGCCGGGAGTTGCGGTTGTAGCCGGTCGCGTCGCGGCCGAGGATCGTCGCGAGGTCGAAGCGGAAGCCGTCGACGCGCATTTCCGTGGCCCAGTAGCGCAGGCAGTCGATGATCAACGCGCGCACCGCAGGCTCGTCGAAGTTGGTCGTGTTGCCGCAGCCCGAGTGGTTCACGTAGTGCGCGCGGCTGTCGGGTGGCAGCCGGTAGTAGACCGCGTTGTCGAAGCCGCGCAGGTTCAGCGTCGGCCCGTTCTCGTTGCCTTCGGCGGTGTGGTTGAGGACGACGTCGAGCACGACCTCGAGCCCGGCCTGGTGCAGCGCGCGCACCATGGTCTTGAACTCCGGGACCGCGTCCTCGACCGCATAGCGCGGCTCCGGTGCGAACCACGCGAGCGAGTTGTAGCCCCAGTAATTGCGCAGCCCGCGGTCGTCGAGGAACTGCTCGGTGATGAACGCCTGCACCGGCATCAACTCGACCGTGGTGATGCCGAGTCGCTTGAGGTAGTCGATCACCACGGGCTGGGCGAGGCCGAGGTACTTGCCACGCAGCTCCGCCGGCACGTCGGGATGCCGCTGCGTGAAACCCTTGACGTGCATTTCGTAGACGATGGTGTCGCGCCAGGGCACGTTGGGCGCGCGCACCTTGCCCCAGTCGAAGCTGCCGTCCACGACTTCGCATCGCGGCACGTGCGGCGCGCTGTCGTCGCGCGAAGGCTGGTCGTCGTGACCGCGCGCGGCGCCGACCAGCGACGGGTGCCACTCGAAATCGCCTCGCAGCGACTGGGCGCAGGGATCGAGCAGCAATTTGTTCGGATTGTAGCGGTGGCCGCGTGAAGGATCGTACGGGCCGTGCACTCGATAGCCGTACTGCAGGCCGGGGCCCCCAAACCGTGCCGGCAGGAAGCCGTGCCAGAGGTCACCGGTGCGCGACGGCAGTTCGAGCCGCGCGATCTCCTCCCGACCCGATGCATCGAACAGGCACAGCTCGATCTTCTCCGCGTGCGCCGAGAACACGGCGAAATTCGTGCCGCGTCCGGTCCAGTTCGCACCGAGCGGCTGCGGTGATCCGGCTTCGAGGTGCGGGGCACCCGGCGCCACGTCGAACCCTTCGGCCGCGATCGATGTGTCGGCGTCTCGCATCAGACGAGACCTTCCCAGCGTCGTCCGTGTTTCCCGAATGCCCCGGTGATGGCCGACCGCACCTCGGGTTCGAGCGGCCCGAGCGCGATCGTCGCGACGTTGCGGTCCACCTTGGCGGCATCGGTGCCGCCGACGATTACGCAGTCGACACCGGGCGCGAACGCGGTGAACCGCAGCGCGGTCGCGTCCCAGTCGTCGGAGGCGACGGACAGGGCCCGGCACAGCGTCTCGAACCGTCGCCGATATTCGTCGTGCACGGCGTCGCCCGTGGGGGCTCCCTGCCAGGGCCGCCCGGCCAGTGAGCGCTTGGCAATGATGCCGACGCCCCTCGTGCGAGCATCCCGCAGCAGCGGCAGCGCCTGCTGGTCGCAGAGGTTCACGGAAGCCTGGAGGCCCTGGAGACTGCCCTCACCCGGCCTCCGGCCGACCTCTCCCACTGGCGCAGGAGAGGTGCCCAGACGTGCCTCGCCCTCACCCGGCCTCCGGCCGACCTCTCCCACTGGTGCGGGAGAGGTGAGAGAGATGGCAAAGCGGAGCGCGTCGCCGTCGCCGGAGTACGCTGCGACCTTGATCTTGCCCTGTTCGCGACACCGCGTCAGTGCGCGCGTCACCTCGCCGGCCGCCAGCGTGTCGCGCCCGCACGAATGCAGGTGCACGATGTCGATCACGTCGGTCCGCAGTCGACTCCGTGCCGCGTCGACCCCGGCGATCACACAGTCGTACGTCCAGTCCGGAACGCCCGGGATGCCGTAGCCGACCTTGGTCGACAACACGAACTCGTCGCGGCGATGCGCGAGGACCCGGCCGATGCGCTCCTCGGCGAGTCCGTACGAGCGCGCGGTGTCGAGCAGCGTGAGCCCGGCGTCGAGCACGTGGTGCAGCAATCGCGCCGCTTGCGCCTCGTCGAGCGACGGATCCCCCACCTGCATGGCGCCGAACCCCAGCACGGGAACGCGCAGGCCGCTGCTGCCGTAGGAACGCATCTGCATCGGTCGCGTCAGTGATCGAACTCGAGGAACAGCGCGGCGAGCGGTGGCAGGTTGAGCCGCACGTGACAGGGGTAGCCCTGCACGGGCGCAGGCTGCGACGCGACCCTGTCCTGGCTGTCATATCCGGAGCCGCCGTACCGCGGCGCGTCGGTGTCGAGGATCTTGCGATAAGTGCCCGCCGCCGGCACGCCGAGCCAGTAGTCGTCGCGCGGCACGGGCGTACAGTTGAAGACGCACAGCAGCGGCGGCCGCTCGGGCTGCTGCGGGCATCGACGCAGGTACGCAAAAATGCTCTGGTCGGCGTTGTGGAGGTCGATCCAGGCGAAACCCGCCGGGTCCGCGTCGCTCGCGTGCAGCTGCGGATAGTCGCGATAGATGCAGTTCAGGTCGTGGTCGAGGTCGTGCAGCCCGCGGTGGGCGGGCTGCTCGAGCAGGTGCCAGTCGATCGAATGCTCGTCGCGCCACTCGTGCCACTGGCCGAACTCGCTGCCCATGAACAACAGCTTCTTGCCGGGATGGGCCGTCATGTACGCACGGAACCAGCGGTAGTTCGCGCGCTTCTGCCACTCGTCGCCGGGCATCTTGTCGAGCAGCGATTTCTTCCCGTGCACGACCTCGTCGTGCGAGATCGGCAGCACGTACTTCTCCGACCACGCGTACACGAACGAGAACGTCATCAGTGAATGGTGATACCGGCGATGCACCGGGTCGTGCTCGACGTAGCGCAGCGTGTCGTTCATCCAGCCCATGTTCCACTTGAAGTGGAACCCGAGCCCGCCGAGGTGCGCCGGCTGCGTGACGCCCGGGAACGCCGTCGATTCCTCCGCGAACGTCATGACGCCGGGGAAATCGCGCCCGATCGCGGTGTTGAGCTGGCGCAGGAAGTCGATCGCGTCGAGGTTCTCGCGGCCGCCGTAACGGTTGGGCACCCATTCGCCGGCCTTGCGGCTGTAGTCCAGGTAGAGCATCGAGGCGACCGCGTCCACGCGCAGCCCGTCCACGTGGTATCGATCGAGCCAGTAGAGCGCGTTGGCCACGAGGAAGTTGCGCACCTCGTGCCGGCCGTAGTTGAAGATCTTCGTGCCCCAGTCGGCGTGCTCGCCGAGCCGCGGGTCGGCGTGCTCGTAGAGTGCCGTGCCGTCGAACAGCGCGAGGCCGTGGTCGTCGCGCGGGAAGTGCGCGGGCACCCAGTCGATGATCACGCCGATCCCGGCCGTGTGGCAGCGATCGACGAAGTGCATGAAGTCCTGTGGCGTGCCGAAACGCGCGCTCGGCGCGTAGTAACCGACCACCTGGTAGCCCCACGAACCGTCGTACGGATGCTCGGCCACCGCCATGAGCTCGACGTGCGTGTAGCCCTGGCCCTTCACGTAGGGAATCAGCTCGTCGGCGAGTTCGCGCCAGCCGAGGAACTGCGGCGTCCGACCGTAGTCGCGACGCCAGCTGCCGGGGTGGACCTCGTAGACGTTGATCGGGTTCAGCGCATGGTTGGCCCCGGCACGCGCCTCGACCCATGCGTCGTCGTGCCATTCGAAGCCGTCGAGCGACGCGACCATCGAGGCGTTGCCGGGCCGCAGTTCCATCGCAAACCCATACGGGTCGGCCTTGAGGATGGTGTGCCCGGCCCGCGTGCGGATCTCGTACTTGTAGAGCGTGCCCGGGCCCACGTCCGGGATGAACAGCTCCCAGATGCCGGAGCTGCCTCGCACCTGCATCGCGTGCTTGCGGCCGTCCCAGAAGTTGAACGGCCCGACGACGCTCACGCGCTCGGCGTTCGGCGCCCAGACCGCGAAGCGCGTACCGCTCAGGCCGTCGAGCTCGCCCGGGTGCGCACCGAGCTTGTAATAGATGGAGTAATGATTGCCTTCGCCGAACAGGTAGAAGTCGAAATCGGTCAGCTGCGGGGCGAAGTAGTACGCGTCGTGCTTCTGGACCTCGGCACCGTTGCGATAGCGCACCTGCAGCCGGTACGGGTGCACGGGCCGGCGATACGGCACGCGGCCCTCGAACAGGCCCGTTTCGTGCACCCGCTTGAGTTCGACGCCGGGCGCACTGCCATCGGTCTCCCAGTGCACGCACACCGACTCGGCGTCCGGCTCGAGCACGCGGACCATGCACACCGGGTCGTCGCCCTTGCGGGAGAACTCGTGATAACCGAGCAGCGAGCGGGGCGCGGGGTGACGTGCGTTGACGAGCGCGTCGATGTCCGCCGCGTTCAGTGTCGTTCTTGCGGCCACACGGCCAGTGTACGCGCCCGTCCGACCGTCGTGGGAGGGGCCGTGCAATACGTGACGGGGACGCCCACCTTGCGGTGAGCGTCCCCTTGTTCGTCGGTCAGCCGCCGCGGATCACTCGTCCTTCTTCATCTCCGCCGCGGTTTCCTGGGCCTCCTGGCCCGCCTCGTCCAGCGCGTCGGCAGTGGCGTCTTCCGCCTGGTCGGCAGCTGCGCCGACTTCGGCGGCGGCGTCCTGGCTGCCCGCGATCGCGGCGTCGCCCGCCGCCTCGACGGCCTCGCCGGCCTGGTCGGCGGCTTCAGAAGCGTGCCGCTCCGCGTCGTCCATGCGGGCGTCGGCCTCGGCCTCGGCCGCGGTGTCCGGACCCTCGTTATCCATTTCCTTCGAGCAGCCGGCCACCGCCAGCGTGGCGGCGAGGGCGGCGGCGGCGAGCCAGCGAGCGTTGAGCGTATCCATGGTGTTCTCCTTCGTACGTACTGTGCAGGTCTCGATCGTGGCGTGGATGGTCCTCCAAGCGCGCAGCGGCCGGTATCGCCCGGAACGTAAGTCTTATGGTAGGAAACCCGCCTACGTCGCCGTTCCGCGACAGGAAACCGGAAATGGGGACACTCCGAATTTCGCGTGGAAAATTCGGAGTGTCCCTATTTTTCGCTACAGCACGGGCTTGATGCGCCAGATCCGCTCGGCGTACTCGCGGATGCTGCGGTCGCTCGAGAAAGTGCCCATGTTGACCGTGTTCAGCACGGCCTTGCGGCTCCACTCGTCCGGCTTGAGGTAGAGCGCGTCGACCTCCGCCTGGGCGCGCGCATAGTCGGCGAAGTCCGCGAGCACGAAATACGGTTCGCCGTCGCTCAACAGACGCTCGACGATCGGCTTGCCATCGTAGACGTTGGCGGGTGAAAACAGACCGGAGTCGATCAGGTCGAGCGTGCGCTGCAGGTCCGGGTTCGCCCGCGCGTAGTCGTCCGGCGAATAGCCGCGGGCCCGGTGCTCGGCCACCTCGTGCGCCTGCAGGCCGAAGATGAAGACGTTCTCGGGCCCCACCTGCTCGCGGATCTCGATGTTGGCGCCGTCGAGCGTGCCGATCGTGAGCGCCCCGTTCAGCGACAGCTTCATGTTGCCGGTGCCCGAGGCCTCCAGGCCCGCCGTCGAGATCTGCTCCGAGAGGTCGGCCGCCGGCATGATCCGCTGCGCGAGCGTCACGTCGTAGTCCGGCAGGAAGACGACCTTGAGCTTGCCCTTGATGCTGCGGTCGGCGTTGACGACGTCCGCGACGTTGTTGATCAGCTTGATGATGCCCTTCGCCATCACGTAGCCAGGCGCGGCTTTGCCGGCGAAGAACACCGTGCGCGGCACCTGGAACGCGTCGGGGCGCTCGCGCAGCTTGTGATAACGCGTGACGACGTAAAGCAGGTTCAGCAGCTGGCGCTTGTACTCGTGGATGCGCTTGACCTGCACGTCGAACAGCGAATGGACGTCGACGTCGATGCCGACGCGCCGTTGCACCTCGCTCGCGAACCGTTGCTTGTTCTCGAGCTTGATCTCGCGGAACTCGCGACGGAAGTCGCCGTCGTCGGCCGCCCAGCGCAGGCGCTCCAGCTCCTCGAGGTCGTTCTCCCAGGCGTCGCCGAGGTGCCGCGACAGCAGCGCGGACAGACCCGGGTTGGCCTGCTTGAGCCAGCGTCGCACCGCGATGCCGTTGGTCACGTTCGCGAAGCGGTCGGGCCACAGCGTCGCGAAGTCCGCAAAGATCGTCTGCGTCATGAGCTCCGAATGGAGCTTCGCCACGCCGTTGACCGTGTGGCTCGCAACCACGGCGAGGTTCGCCATGCGCACCTGCCGGCCGTTGCCCTCGTCGATCAGCGACATCCGGCGGCGACGCTCGTGGTCGCCGGGATGTTTCGCCGTGACTTCGTCGAGCAGCGCGCGGTTGACCAGGTAGATGATCTGCAGGTGCCGCGGCAGCAGCCGCTCGAAGAACGCCACCGGCCACACTTCGAGCGCCTCGGGCAGCAGCGTGTGGTTGGTGTACGAGAAGACGCGTCGCGTGATCGCCCAGGCTCGCTCCCAGTCGAGCTCGTGCTCGTCGACCAGCAGCCGGATGAGCTCGGGGATCGCGAGCGCGGGGTGCGTGTCGTTGAGCTGGATCGCGATCGCGTCGGGCAGCGCCTCGAAACTGCGGCTTTCGGCGAGGTGCTGCGCGAGCATGTCCTGTAGGCTCGCGCTCACGAAGAAATACTGCTGCTTGAAGCGCAGTTCCTTGCCC
>DASSJN010000044.1:0-2434 GCA_035691185.1 Steroidobacteraceae bacterium | reverse complement strand
ACGATGATCAGGAGCGAGGTGCCGCCGAAATAGAACGGCACCCGGAACTGGGAAATCAGGATCTCGGGGATCAGGCAGACCAGCGCCACGTACAGGGCGCCCCACACCGTCAGGCGGGTGAGGACCTTGTCGATGTACTCGGCGGTCTGCTGGCCCGGCCGGATGCCCGGGATGAACGCCCCCGACTTCTTGAGGTTCTCCGACGTCTCGCGCGAGTTGAACACGAGCGCGGTGTAGAAGAAGCAGAAGAAGATGATCAGCGAAGCGTACAGGATCATGTGGACCGGCTGGCCGACCCCGAGGCTCGCGGCGACGTTCTGCAGCCAGCCGAAGTTTTCGCTCGTGCCGAACCAGCTCGCGATCGTGGCCGGGAACAGCAGCAGGCTCGAGGCGAAGATCGGCGGGATCACGCCCGACATGTTGAGCTTGAACGGCAGGTGCGTGGACGTGCCCGCGAAGACCCGGCGGCCCTGCTGGCGCTTGGCGTAGTTCACGGGGATGCGGCGCTGGGCGCGCTCGACGAAGACGACGAAGTACGTCACCGCGCCGACCATCACGACCAGGATCAGCGCGAGCGCGGGGTTGATCTCGCCGTTGCGGACGAGCTCGAGCGTGCCGCCGATGGCGGCGGGCAGGCCCGCGACGATGCCTGCGAGGATGATCATCGAGATGCCGTTGCCGAGACCGCGCTCGGTGATCTGCTCGCCGAGCCACATCAGGAACATCGTGCCCGCGACCAGCGTGGCCGTCGCCAGGAACACGAACTGGAAGCCCGGGTTGATCACCACACCCTGGTTCTGGAAGGCGATGGCGGCCCCGGCGCCCTGGAACGCGGCCAGCCCGACCGTGCCCCAGCGCGTGTAGCTCGTCAGCTTGCGCCGGCCCGCCTCGCCTTCCTTGCGCAGCTGCTGCCACTGCGGCACGACCACGGCCATCATCTGCACGATGATCGAGGCCGAGATGTACGGCATGACGCCGAGCGCGAAGATCGACAGGCGCTCGAGCGCGCCACCGGAGAACATGTTGAACATGCTCAGGATGGTGCCGCTCTGGTCCTGGAAGAAACGCGCGAGCGCGATCGGGTCGATGCCCGGCACGGGAACGAACGTGCCGATGCGATAGACGATCAGGCCGCCGATCAGGAAGAGGAACCTCCTCCTGAGCTCGGTCAACCGGGTCGCTTCGCCGAAGGCGGCGACCGGGTTGTTGGAGAGCGGGTTGGCCACGCGTGGGTCCTGGGCTGGTTCGGTTGCGGGAACGATCAGGCCTGGGCGGCCGCTTCGACGACCTTGCCGCCGGCCGCCTCGATGGCGGCCCGGGCGCCCTTGGTCACGCCGACGCCGCTCACGCTGAAGGCCGTCTTGACTTCGCCGGACAGCACGAGCTTGGCGTGCAGCGTGTCCGCCGGCACGAGACTCGCCGCCTTGAGCGTCGCCAGGTCGACGATGCCGCCCTCGATCTTGTGCAGCTCGCCCAGGCGGACCTCGGCCGTGCGCCGGGCCATGGCAGAGCGGAACCCGACCTTGGGCAGGCGGCGCTGCAGCGGCATCTGGCCGCCTTCGAAGCCGACCTTGTGGTAGCCGCCCTTGCGGGCACGCTGGCCCTTGACGCCGCGGCCGCAGGTCTTGCCCTGGCCGGCGGAGGCGCCACGGCCGACGCGGGTGCGCGGCTTCTTGCTGCCCGGGGCCGGGCCGATGCTGTTCAGTTTCATGGTTCGCTCGCTCACGCCTCTTCGACGCGGAACAGGTGCCGCGACGCGTTCAGCATGCCGCGGATTTCCCTGGTGTCGGCCACGACGACCGTCTGGTGCATGCGACGCAGGCCGAGGCCGCGCGCCGTCGCGCGGTGCCGCGCGAGCTCGCCGAACGGACTCTTCACCAGCGTGACCTTGACGGTCTTCTGCGCTTCTTTCTTGGCCATGTCGATCAACCCGTGATTTCCGCGACGGACTTGCCGCGCTTCGCGGCGATGCGCTCCGGCGCCGGCATGTTCGTGAGCGCGTTCATGGTCGCGCGCACCACGTTGATGGGGTTGCGCGAGCCGTAGCTCTTGGCGAGCACGTTGCGCACGCCCGCGCACTCGAACACCGCGCGCATGCTGCCGCCCGCGATGACGCCCGTGCCGTCGGCGGCCGGCTGCATGAACACCTTCGAGGTGCCGTGCTTGCCGACGATCGCGAAGTGCAGCGTCGAGTTGCGCAGCGGCACGTTGACCAGGTTCTTGCGAGCCTGCTGCATCGCCTTCTGGATGGCGACCGGAACTTCACGCGCCTTGCCGTAGCCGTAACCCACGCGGCCGTTGCCGTCGCCGACCACGGTCAGCGCGGTGAAGCCGAACTGCTTGCCGCCCTTCACCGTCTTCGACACGCGGTTGACGGCCACCAGCTTCTCGATGAACTCGTCCTGCGCCGCGACTTTTTCGATCCTAGCCATTG
>DASSJN010000043.1:0-9078 GCA_035691185.1 Steroidobacteraceae bacterium | reverse complement strand
AGTAGCGGCACTGCCGGGACTCGGCAGTGCCGGGTTGCGGCTGCAGCCGGGACAGGTCGCCCCGGGCACCGGTGCCGTACTTCTCGACGAGGTATTCGATGATCGCCCCGGACTCGGCGAGGACCTCGCCGTCGTCGTCGGTGATGACCGGTGACTTGCCGAGCGGATGGATGCGCTTGAGCTCCGGCGGCGCGAGCCGCGTCGCCGGGTCGCGTCGATACACCTCGAGCACGTACGGAACCCCGAGCTCCTCGAGCAGCCACAGGATGCGCTGCGACCTCGAGGTCTCGAGGTGGTGGACGACCAGCATGCGGCCCGCGACCTACCTGGCCGGTTTCAGCACGGCACAGGCTTCGCGTGCGCCGCCTGCACAGCCTTTCTTCAGTTCGGATTCCTGGTCGCAGTACGTGTCGGCCTGCGTGTGCACGATGATCGAGCTGCCGTCGGCGTCGAACAGGCTGAGACGGCCAGGCGACAACGTGACGCGACTGGTGGTGTGCTCGAGCGTGCCGACGCCGCCCTTGACCTCGAGGTTGATGAGGTCGCCCATGTGGAACGGATGGTTGATGTCCGTGGCCGGCACGGTGTCGGCGGCCGTGTCCGGCCGCGACTGGCCGGAAGGGCCCGGGTCGTGGTGGCCGCCCGCCGCGGCGCAGGGCTCGCACTGCCCGACTTCGTGGATGTGGACGGCGTGCTTGCCGTCCGCGAGGCCTTGCACCTTCATCGCGACGGTGACTTCCTTGACGCCTTCCGGCGTGACCTGCTCCGTCAGCGTCGCGGTGCCCGTCACCTTGACCTCGCCACAACCCTTGAACTCCGCGGTGGCCTTCGCGGCGTCGTCCGCCAGCGCGACGGCAGACGCGATGCAGGCGAGACCCGCCAGGGCCAGTTTTTTCGACCAGTCCATGAGTCATCCCTCCGTCGTTTGCAGAGCCGCGACTATACCGCGGTTCACAAAGGCCCTAATCGATCTTCGCACCGTGCTCGGCCAGCAGTTGCCGCAGGACCGAGCGGTGGCAGCGCGATTCGTCCGCGCAGTAGCAGCCCACGGAAAAATTCGCATCGTGCGACAGCGCCGCGAGGGTGTCGAGCAGGGCCCGTTGCTCCGGCGCCTTCATCTCCGCGCGATAACGGCGCACGAACTGCTTCCAGCGGCGATCGTCGTGCTCCGCCGACGCGGCCAGCGCCTCCTTGAGCAATGCCTCGCTCGGCGCCAGGTTCGGCAGCCAGACATCGTAGAAATTGCGTCGCGCGAAGTCCGCCTTGGGCACGCCCCGGGGCGGCCGGCGCACGGTGCCGATCCGCAGGCCCTCGCGTGGCAGACGCTCGCTGCCGAGTCGCACGACGTGAACCGTCATCTGACCTCCTCCCGGGCGACACCCGCCGAGGCCGACAGCTTAGCGGGCGGCGCCGGGCACGACGATCCCGCCCGCAACATAGGGAATGATGGCAAGCGTGCTGCGGCACGCGCAGGGTACCGCCAAGTTTCACGTATGTTCGTGGCTCCCGCGCCGGCGTATCACTCGTGCGAGTTCTTCCTTTCGTTCGCCAGGACCTCGCCATGGACGCACCGACCGTCGTTCGCCAGAAGTGGGTGTATGCCTTCGCCGAGGGCGACGGCCACGACAAGATGCTGCTCGGCGGCAAGGGCGCCAACCTCTGCGAGATGACGCAGATCGGGCTCAACGTGCCACCGGGCTTCGTGATCACGACGCAGGCATGCCTCGCGCACCTCGACGATTCGCAGCGCCGGCTGCCCGACGGGGTCATGGACGAGGTGCGCCAGCACATGGCTGCGCTCGAGCGCCAGACCGGGAAGGTGTTCGGCGGCGCCGAAGACCCTCTGCTGGTGTCGGTGCGCTCGGGCTCGGCGATGTCGATGCCCGGAATGATGGACACGATCCTGAACCTCGGGCTGAACGCGACGACGCTGGCGGCGCTGATCCGCCACACCGGCAACGAGCGCTTCGGCTACGACGCGTACCGGCGCTTCGTCCAGCTGTTCGGCAAAGTGGCGCTCGGCGTCCCCGAGGCCTTGTTCGACGAGCAGTTCGAGGCAGTGAAGGACCGGGCGGGTGTCAAGGTCGATCTGGGCCTGGGACCGGACGATCTGCGCGAGATCGGCGAGCGCTTCCTCGACGTGGTGCAGCGCCACACGGGGCGGCCGTTTCCGTCCGATCCGTACGAGCAGCTCGAGATCGCGATCAAGGCGGTCTTCCAATCCTGGACGGGCAAGCGGGCGATCGACTACCGGCGCGAGTTCCACATCACGCCGGCCATGGCGAACGGTACGGCCGTCAACGTCGTGACCATGGTGTTCGGCAACATGGGCAACGACAGCGCGACCGGCGTCGGCTTCACACGCAACCCCGGGACGGGCGAAAACCAGCTCTACGGTGAGTACCTCGTCAACGCGCAGGGCGAGGACGTCGTGGCCGGCATCCGCACGCCGCGTCCGATCCAGGAGATGGAGCGCGAAATGCCCGCGCTCTTCCGGCAGCTCGTCGAGCTGCGCAACCGGCTCGAGCGGCATTACCGCGAGGTGCAGGATTTCGAGTTCACGATCGAGCGCGGCACGCTCTATTGCCTGCAGACGCGCAACGGCAAGATGAACGCGGCCTCGATGGTGCGCACGTCGGTCGAGATGCACGAAGAAGGCCTGCTGACGCGCGAGCAGGCCGTGCTGCGCGTGAACCCGGCGCACCTCGAGCAGATGCTGTTCCCGCGGCTCGACCCGAAGCACAAGGGCCATCCGATCGCGACGGGCCTGCCCGCCTCGCCCGGCGCCGCTCACGGCCAGGCCGTCTTCGACGCCGACCGGGCCGAGGCGCTCGGCAAGAAGGGCGTCAAGGTCATCCTCGTGCGCGAGGAGACCAAGCCCGAGGACATCCACGGCTTCTTCGCGGCCCAGGGCATCCTGACCAGCCGGGGCGGCAAGACTTCGCACGCCGCGGTCGTGGCGCGAGGCATGGGCAAGCCGTGCGTCGCCGGCGCCGAGGGCATCCAGGTCGACGTGCAGACCCGCGTGGCGTTCGTCGGCGACCAGGTCATCAAGGAAGGCGACGTCGTGACGATCGACGGCAGCACGGGCCAGGTGTTCCGGGGCGAGGTGCCGACCGTGGAGGCCGATTTCTCCCCCGCCCTCGTGCGCCTGCTCGAGTGGGCCGACCAGTACGCCCGCCTCGGCGTGCGCGCCAACGCCGACACGCCCGAGGACGCCGCCCGCGCCGTCCGCTATGGCGCACGCGGCATCGGCCTGTGCCGCACGGAACGGATGTTCAACGCCTCGGACCGGCTGCCGATCGTGATCGACATGATCGTGGCGGACACGCCCGAGGCGCGCCGTGCGGCGATCGACCGCCTGCTGCCGATCCAGCGCGCCGATTTCATCGGCCTGTTCAAGGCGATGTCGCCACAGCCGGTGACCATCCGCCTGCTCGACCCGCCGATCCACGAGTTCCTGCCGACAGAACGGCAGCTCGAGGAGGACGTGGCGCGACTGCAGGACCTGCGGCGGGCCGCAAGGGGACTCGAGGTGCTGGCGGAGTCGGCGCGCACGCTCGGCGACGCGCGCACGAGCGCGGGCATGCCGGCACTCCCCGAGCCCGCGACGATCGATGCGATCGTGGCGCGCAAGGAGGCCATCCTGCGCAAGGCGATGGCGCTGCGCGAGGTGAATCCGATGCTCGGGCATCGCGGCGTGCGCCTCGGGCTCACCTACCCCGAGATCTACACGATGCAGGTCCGGGCCGTGCTCGAGGCGGCGGCCGATTGCGTACGAACGGGCGTCGAGGTGCATCCCGAGATCATGGTGCCGCAGGTCTGCACGGCGCAGGAACTCAGGGTCGTGCGCGAATACATGACCGCGGTCCAGGCCCAGGTCGAGGCGACGTACGGCGTCCGGGTGCCGTGCCGGTTCGGCACGATGATCGAAGTCGTGCGCGCGTGCATGCGCGCGGAGAACCTCGCGGAGGTAGCCGAGTTCTTCTCGTTCGGCACCAACGACCTGACGCAGGCCACGTTCTCGTTCTCGCGCGAGGACGCCGAGAACAAGTTCCTGCCGATGTACAACGAGCGCGGGATCCTGCAGGACAACCCGTTCGAAGTGCTCGACGTCAAGGGCGTCGGCCGCCTGATGGCGCTGGCCGTGGACTGGGGACGCAAGAGTCGACCGGGGCTCAAGGTGGGCATCTGCGGCGAACACGGCGGGCACCCCGCGTCGATCCGCTTCTGCGACTCCATCGGCCTCGATTACGTGTCGTGCTCCGCCCCGCGCGTGCCGATTGCCCGGCTCGCTGCGGCGCACGCGGCGATCGCGAGTCCGGCGGTGCTGGACCAGGCCGCATGAGGGCCCGGCAACGGGCCGTGGGACGCTGCCTGCAGGCGGCGGGGACACGGTCTGCCAGAGCCTGGCACGCCGGCCCCGCCAGAATGCGGTGGAGGTGTGCATAGCGTGGCCAGGCAGGGCAACCTGAGGCTCAAGTACCGCGGCGTCGAGGTGGTTGCCGCGGCCGACGCCTGCGCCGCCGCGCGGGCGCTCAAAGGCCTGCGCTTGCTTACCGTCGAGGCCCCGCCACGGCTGCCGCTGCGCGATTGCGACCGGCCGGGCGCCTGCCGCTGCGTGTATCGGCATTTCGACGATCGACGCGAGGGGCCGCGCCGGGAGAACGAACGCGCGCCAATTCCGATTGCACACGCCGGCGCCGAGCGGCGCAGGTGGCGCGGACGACGCGACAGCGACTACGACTGAGCTGGCCGCAGGTACCGCAGCGCCAGGTCGAAGACTCGGGGCCGTTCCGGCCGCTCGTGGTATGTGCGGACGTATTTCGCCATCCAGCGAAATACCATGCGGGTCATGGGAGCCAATCACAGCGGCGGTCCCTCCGCCGAGGGCGTCTTCAAGGCGCTGGGCAGCCCTGCCCGCCTCACGATCGTCCGCACGCTGATCGAGGGCGAGCGCTGCGTCTGCGACCTCGTCGACGCCGTGGGACTCGGCTGGTCGACCACGTCCCGCCACCTGGAAGTGCTGCGCGAGGCCGGCGTCGTGGCGAGCGAGAAGCGCGCGCAGAAGATCTTCTACCGGCTTCGACTCGGCTGTGTCGCCGACTTCATCGATTGCCTGGACGGCGCCTGTTCCGCCACGGCCGAAAGCCGCATCGCCTTGCGGCGGCTGAGGAGCGGGACATGAGCACCCTGACGCTGAACCTCACCCCGGCCTCGCGCCACGAACTGAGGGTCTTCGCGCTGCTCGCGGCGGTGTTCGTGGTGATTTATTTCCTGCCGGTCGGTACGCCGCGTTTCGACGGCGCCGTCACCGAGGCGCTCGAACTGACCAGGTGGTACGCACGCGAGCACGTCGTACTGTGCCTGCTGCCGGCGTTCTGGATCGCCGGCGCAATCGCAGCGTTCGTGTCGCAAGCCTCGGTGATGCGCTACCTCGGCCCCGGCGCGCGCAGGCCGCTTGCCTACGGCGTGGGCTCGGTCTCGGGTGGCATCCTCGCAGTGTGCAGCTGCACGGTCCTGCCACTGTTCCAGGGCATCTACCGGATGGGGGCAGGCCTGGGGCCTGCCACCGCGTTCCTGTACTCGGGGCCGGCGATCAACGTGCTCGCGATCGTCATGACGGCCAAGGTGCTCGGCGCGTCGATGGGCATCGCGCGCGGCGTAGGTGCGATCGTTTTCAGCGTCGTCATCGGCCTGCTGATGGCTTTCCTGTTCCGCCACGAGGAGCGGCAGAAGGTCGCTGTCGCTGCGACGCTGCCGGCCCCTGAGCCGGGCCGGCCGCTGGCGCACACGGCCGCGTTCTTCGCGACGATGGTCGGCATTCTCGTGTTCGCGAACTGGGGGGCGGCCTCACAGACCACGGGCTTCTTCGCGGCGGTCTTCGTCGTGAAGTGGTGGCTGACCTCCGCACTCGCCGTGGTGCTCGCCGTGATGCTCTGGCGCTGGTTCAGGATCGAGGTTGCGCGCATCGCCGCCGTCGCCGCGGCAACGGTGATCACGGGCGTTGCGCTTCCAGGCCATCCGACCTGGCCGTTCCTCGTCGGCGTGCTCGGTCTCGCGTGGCTCACGGCGGGTCGCGAGGACGAAGCAGGCGAATGGTTCAACCAGGCGTGGAGTTACACGAAGCAGATCGTGCCGCTGCTGCTGGGCGGTGTTCTCGTCGCAGGGCTCCTGCTCGGGCGGCCAGGCCACGAGGGCCTGGTCCCGTCGGCGTGGATCAGCGGCCTGGTCGGCGGCAACTCCGCGACCGCCAATCTCTTCGCCGCGGTGGCGGCTGCCTTCATGTACTTCGCCACGCTCACCGAGGTGCCTATCGTCCAGGGCCTCGTCGGCAGCGGCATGGGGCCGGGGCCGTCGCTGGCGCTCCTGCTCGCCGGCCCCGCCTTGAGCCTGCCGAGCATGCTCGTGATCCACTCGATACTCGGACTGAAGAAGACGGCCACTTATGTGTCGCTGGTCGTCCTGATGGCGACCCTCACCGGCTGGTGCTACGGGTGGCTGATGAGCTGATGCGGGCAGCACCCGCAGGAGCAGACGATGAAGATCCAGATCCTCGGTTCCGGTTGCTCGAAGTGCCGCTCGCTGACGGCGATCACCGAACAGGCCGCTCATGACCTCGGCCTCGAGTACGACCTGGAGAAGGTCACCGACGTGAAGCGCTATCCGGACTTCGGCGTGATGTTCACGCCCGCGCTCGTCGTCGACGGCGTGGTGAAGGTGAGCGGCAAGGTCCCGTCGCTCGACGAGGCGAAGCGGCTGCTCGGCTGACCACGGCGCGGCCGCGAGATGCCGGGGCTTGACATTGTTTGATAGTTCGATACCTTTGGAATTATGAAGAATCAGGACGTCGTCGGTGCCCTCGCCGCCCTCGCCCAGGAGTCCCGCCTCTCGGTCTATCGCCTGCTCGTGAGGCGCGGGCCGGACGGTCTCGTCGTAGGCGAGATCGGTGAGAAGCTGGGGATCCCCGGCCCGACCCTTTCGTTCCACCTGAAGGAACTTGCCCAGGCCGGGCTCGTGACGGCACGGAAGGAAAGCCGGTTCGTGTACTACGCGGCGAACTTCGAGCGCATGAATGCGCTGCTCGCCTACCTGACCGAAAACTGCTGCGGAGTCGGGACTGCCTGTGCGCCCGCCTGCGCGTCCGGCGCAGCGACCGAACGCAGGAAGAAGTCGGCATGAACGTGCTCTTCCTCTGCACCGGCAACTCGTGCCGTTCGATCCTGGGCGAGGCGACCTTTAATCACCTCGCCCCGCCCGGCTGGCGCGCGATGAGCGCAGGCAGCCGGCCGACGGGCCAGGTGCACCCGCGTTCACTGGCTCTGCTCGAGCGCGAGGGGATTGCGACCGCGGGTTGTCACAGCAAGTCCTGGGACGACCTGCCGCAGACGCCCGACGTCGTCGTCACCGTGTGTTCGAGCGCGGCCGGCGAGGCTTGCCCCGCCTACCTCGGACCCGTGCTGAGGACCCACTGGGGCGTCGAGGATCCGGCTCGTGCCGTCGGCAGCGACGTCGAGATCGACGCGGCCTTCATGAACGCGTATCGCACGCTGCGCCGCCGCATCGAGGCGTTCCTCGCCCTGCCTTTGGGCGAACTCGAGCACGATCGCGCCAGACTCAAGTCCGAGATGGACCGCATCGGCGCAACGGTGACGTGAGGAGACGAGATGTCGGTCCAGTGTGAAGTCACGGCCAGGCGAACCGCGCCGGCCCCGATGAGCGTGTTCGAGCGGTACCTGACGGTCTGGGTGTTCGCGTGCATCCTGGTCGGCATCGCGGCGGGGCAGCTTTTTCCGGACTTGTTCCAGGCCGTCGGCCGCATGGAAGTGGCCCGGGTCAACCTGCCGGTCGGCCTGCTCATCTGGGTGATGATCATCCCGATGCTCGTGAAGGTGGACTTCTCGGCCCTGCACGAGGTCCGCCAGCACGTGCGCGGCATCGGCGTGACGCTGTTCGTGAACTGGCTCGTGAAGCCGTTTTCGATGGCCCTGCTCGGCTGGATCTTCGTGCGCCACCTGTTCGCGCCGTGGCTGCCCGCCGACCAGATCGACAGCTACATCGCCGGCCTGATCCTCCTCGCGGCCGCTCCCTGCACGGCAATGGTCTTCGTCTGGTCTCGGCTGTCGAACGGCGACCCGATGTTCACGCTGACCCAGGTCGCGCTCAACGACACCATCATGGTGTTCGCGTTCGCACCGATCGTTGGGCTGCTGCTCGGCATCGCCGCGATCACGGTGCCCTGGGACACGCTGATCACGTCGGTGGTCCTCTACATCGTGATCCCGGTGATCCTGGCGCAAGCCTGGCGTCGGTCGCTGTTGCGGCGCGGCCGGGGCGCATTCGACGCGGCCATGACGCGGATCGGGCCGTGGTCCATCGCGGCGCTGCTCGTGACGCTGGTCCTGCTCTTCGCGTTCCAGGGCGAGGCGATCATCGCCCAGCCGCTCGTGATCGCGCTGCTCGCCGTGCCGATCCTGATCCAGGTGTTCTTCAATTCATCGCTCGCCTACGTGCTGAACCGCGCCCTCGGCGAACGGCACGCCATCGCCTGCCCGTCCGCGCTGATCGGGGCCTCGAACTTCTTCGAACTCGCCGTGGCTGCGGCCATCAGCCTGTTCGGCTTCGAATCCGGCGCGGCGCTTGCCACGGTGGTCGGCGTGCTGATCGAGGTGCCGGTGATGCTGCTGGTCGTGCGTGTCGTCAACTCCAGCAGGGGCTGGTACGAACGAGGGATCGCGTGATGGTCGAGCTGGAGTCGCCGGTCACCACGCCGCTGGCCCTCAGGCTCAACGAGGCCTGCCAGTGCATCTGGGTCGACCGCGACAGGTTGCGGAGCACGCTGCGTGCCGACCTCGGCGACGCGGCCGCCTTGCTCGACTCCCGCGAGGGGCTGGTGTCGGGGAGCGTGGTGTTCGTCGGGTCGCGCGAGGCTGCGTCGATGGACCGTACCGCCTGCCTCGTCACGCGTGCGCTCGACAGCGCTGCGTTCCAGGCCCGGGTGGCGGCCGTCGCCCCGACGATCGCGCGCCGGCCGCAACCGACCGCCGGCGGTGTCCTCGGCTTCGACTTTCACCTCGG
>DASSJN010000042.1:0-7342 GCA_035691185.1 Steroidobacteraceae bacterium | reverse complement strand
ACGACTGCGCCGGGCAGCCGGCGCGCGATGGCTGCCTGGTACGCGCCGCCCCGCACCGTGCTCTCGGTCGCGAGCACCGCGATCCGTCCGCGCCGCGTCGCACGGCACGCCGCGGCGGCCCCCGGGTCGAGCACGCCGATCACCGGAACCGGTGCGAACTCCTGCGTGAGCGCCTCGAGCGCGATGGCCGAGGCCGTGTTGCACGCGACGACCAGGCACTTCACGCCGCGCGCGTGCAGCTGTCGCGCCGCCTGCAGCGAGTACTGCCGGATCGAACCCGGACTCTTCGTGCCGTAAGGCAGCCGCGCGGTGTCGCCGAGGTAGAGGAAGTCCTCGTGCGGCAGGCGCTCGAGCAGCGCACGCAGCACGGTGAGCCCGCCGACGCCCGAGTCGAACACGCCGATCGAGGGGTCGCGCTGCGCCGCTGGAGCGCCCGTTTGCGGTCGTTGCATGTAAGGTTTCCCGACGCCGCGCAGCATACCCGAGACGCGAAGCGACATAACGCGCGAACGTCGTCTTTTCCGCTCTTCACTCCGGCCGCACGAAGTGCATAATTGCGCGCGACAACCTCCATCACCATAACGAGAAGAGCTGAAGTGGAGAGAAGACTCACGACGCGTCACAGGGCCCGGACGACCGTGTACGTGTTGCTGCCGGGCAAGCGCCACCGTCTCTGCAAGGCGCGCAACCTGAGCGCCACGGGCGTCTTCGTCGAGACCGGCGACATGGGCCTGCGGAAGGGGCAGACCGTCGACCTCGCCTTCGCCATCAGCCTCGGCACCGTGACCAAGCTGCATCGTCGCACCGCCGTCGTCGCGCACGTCTCGCGCGGCGGCACCGGGCTCATGATGCAGAATCACGCCGGCTGAGACCGGGTCTGCCAGAGCCCTCGCAGAACCTACGCAACACGCAGTCCCGCTAGGGAATTTTGCTGATTCGGCCTGCCGCTCACAGGCCTAATGTCTGTGTTCGGGCAAGGACCGCTCGGCCGAGCGTGACCTCTCGCGCGCCGCGGTCGCCCGAAGCGGCGATGCCATCAACCACGCCAGACACCAGGGTCGCAGACGCGATCAACCGCGTGCTCGAAGCCGAGCACGCGACCGCTGCGGCGATTGCGCAGGCGCACGCCGCCGCGCAGGCCGCCATCGAAGCCGCGCGCGAAACGCGCCGCGCCATCCTCGAGACTGCACGCGAACGCGTCGTGCGCCTGCACGAGCGCGAGCAGGTACACCTCGACGAACGGTTGCGACTGCTCGACGCCGAGGCCGCCGCACTGTCGGCCGACGATTCGGCGCTCGCCGCAGTCACCGACGCGGCGATCGCGCGCGTCGCGTCGCGGCTCACCGCGGACGGCACCGCTTGAACACCGTCGCCGGCAGCTTCGGCTACGCACAGGCGCGACTGCAGGCCCGCCTCGGGCAACGGGTACCACCCGAAGACCTGCAGCGTGCGCGCGCCGCACGCGACCTTCCCGCTTACCTGCAGCAGGTGCGCACGACCTCGCTGGCACGCCGCGTGGCCCGCATCGCTCCCGGCATGGACGTGCACGAAGTCGAGCGCAGGCTGCGCGACGAGTGGGGCGTGACGGTCGAGGAAGTCTCGCGCTGGCTGCCTGCGCGATGGCGCGTGGCGACGCTGTGGTTGCGCTGGCTGCCCTATCTGCCCGCCCTGCAGAAACTGGCGCGCGGCGGTCGGGCGGCCGCCTGGACGCGCGAGGACCCGGTGCTGGCGCGCATCATCGCAGTGGAGCCGGGCCGGCGGGCCGGCGTCCTCGGCGGCACGGCGCTGCAGCCGCTGCAGTCCGCGGTCGCCGACCACGGCGAGGTGACGCAGGCCTGGCTCACGCACTGGCGCTCGCTCTGGCCGGACGAACCTGCGGCGGTCGCCGCGCTCGAGCGGCTGGTCCGCCGGGTGGCCACGGTGGCCGAGGCGCTGCGTCTGGCCGCGCCGCAGGCCTCGAGCGAGGACGCGCTCCGCACGCTCGCGCGCCGCCTGCTGCACGCGTTCCGGCGTCATCCGCTCTCGCCGGTCGCGGCATATGCGTTCCTCGGGCTCGAGGCGCTGGACCAGCTCGAGCTGCGCGGCGCAATCACGATGCGCACGGCGCTGGCGGTGACGGCATGATGCTGCGCCCCGGCACTGCGCTGTGGTTCGAACTCCTCACGTCGCGCGAGGAACTCGGGGCTGCGCTCGATTGCCTCGCGCGCACGCACTCGGTGCAGTTGCAGGCGCACAGCCAGTCCGGCGCGAAGCTGCCGCTGCAGGACCTGCGCGCGGTCCTGACCCAGTACGAATCCCTCGCGCGGCGGTTCGGGCCCTGGTGGCCGAAGGCGCAGTTGCGCAAGGTCGACGCCGAGCAGGCGCTCACCGAGGCGCCGCATGCCGCGCTCGCGGCCTTGCATGCCTGGGCCGGCACGGCCGAACCGGTCGTGGCCGAACTCGAGGCGCTGGCCGTGGAGCGTGAGGAACTCGACGCGCTCGCGCGGCTCTGCGCGGGGACGCCCGATGCCCTGCCGCGCCTGGACCGCATGGCACAGGCCGGCCCGGTGCTCGGCAGCCGCGTCTACAGGCTGCCGCCCGGGACGCCGCCACTCAGCGTGCCACCCGCGGTGATCCAGCAGTACTGCGCGCCTGAGCCCGAGCGCGAGACCTTCCTGCTCGCCGTCGGTCCGCAGGAGGACATGCGCGAACTCGACGCGGCCACGTCCGCCCGCAAGGTCCATCGCATTCCGTTGCCCGCCGACCTGCCGGCCGATCCGGCCGCGCTGCAGCAGACGCTCGCGCAGCGGCGCGCCGTGCTCGAGCAGCGCGAGTCGAAGGCGCGTGCGGCGCTCGCGCGGCTGGACGAGACGCACGGCGTCCCGCGCGCGCTCGGCGAACTCGCGCTCACCGCGTGGCTCGTGGCGCACGTGCCGGAACTGCCGGTCACCGAGCACTTCGCCTGGATCACCGGCTGGTGCGCCGATCCCGACGAGGCGCAGCTCGGCGCGGCGCTCGACGCGCGCGGCGTGCATTACCTGTTGCGCCTTGCACCTGCCCCCGAGGGCACGGTCGCGCCGTCGGTCCTGCGCAACCCGCGCTGGGCCAAGCCGTTCGAGACCATGACCGGCATGATGGGCGTGCCCGCGGCGGGCGACGCCGACCCGAGCGTGGTCGTCGCGGTCCTCGCGCCGCTGATGTTCGGCTACATGTTCGGCGACGTCGTGCAGGGCGCGGTGGTCGCCGCCGGAGGTTTCTGGCTCGGCAAGCGCATTCCAGCGCTGCGCCTCCTGGTGCCCGGCGGCCTCGTCGCGATCGTCTTCGGGCTGTTGTTCGGCAGCGTATTCGCGCGCGAAGACCTCCTGCCGGCGTTGTGGCTGCGCCCGCTCGAGCACCCGCTGCCCGTGCTCGGCGTCGCGCTGGGCGCCGGCGTCGTCGTGATCCTCGTCGGTCTCGCGCTCGGTGCGTTGCAGCGTGCCTGGCAGGGTGCGTTGCGGCTCTGGCTGCTGACCGACGCCGGCCTCGTCTGCGCGTATCTCGGCATCGTCGGCGCGGCGCTCGACATGCGCGCGCTCTGGGCGGTGCCGTCGGGCATCCTGTGGGCGCTGGTCGGCGCCGCGATCGGCACGCCGAAGGCGCGCGGCGCGGCGGTGGCGCACGTCGCGGGCGAAGGCCTCGAGCGCCTGCTGCAGCTCTCGGTCAACACGGTCTCGTTCGTGCGCGTGGGAGCGTTCGCGCTCGCGCACTGCGGGCTCTGCGCCGCGGTCGTCGGCATGGCGGAGATCGCCGGTGCCGGCTACTGGCCCGTGCTGATCCTCGGCAACGTCGCGATCATCGGGCTCGAGGGCCTGGTCGTCAGCATCCAGACGACGCGCCTCGTGCTGTTCGAGTTCTTCGTCCGCTTTCTCACCGCGCGGGGCCGGCCGTTCGAGCCGCTCACGCCGCCGCCCGCAACGCTCCCCGGAGGCCAGCCATGACAGCTCCCGCTCGCTTGACCCTCGCCCTCGCGGCACTGACGGCCGTCACGGTCGCCGTCGCCAGCCTCGCCCTGCTCGCGGCGTGGCCGGCGCTCGCGCAGACCGCGGAAGCGGCGGCGGCCGTCGACCCCGAGGTCATGCGCTGGGGCTTCGCCTCGGCGGCGGCGGCCGCGGGCCTGGCCGCGCTCGGTGCCGGCTACGCCGTCTCGAACGTCGGCACGGCCGCGCTGGGGGCGCTCGCGGAAAAGCCCGACTTGTTCGGTCGCGTCCTGGTGATGGTCGGGCTCGCCGAAGGCATCGCGATCTACGGCCTGATCGTCTCGATCCTGATCCTCAACCGGCTGGGATGACATGTCACGCATCGTCTACATCGGCGACGAAGTCACTGCCGCGGGCTTCCGGCTTGCCGGGCTCGAGGTGCACGTGACGGACCCGGGCGGCGCCGGCGAAGCCCTGCGGGCGGCGCTCGCCGGAGAGGACGACTGCGTGCTGTTCTCGGGACAGTTGACCGACTACGCGCCGCCGGCGCTGCTGCAGCAGGCGCTCGAGGGGATCGAGCCGCTGTTCGCGGTGGTGCCGGACATCCGCGGCCTCGCCGCACCGCCCGACCTGGTGCTCGAGGTGCGCAACGCCCTCGGAATCGAAGCATGAACGCCGAAACGGTACTGGACGCGCAGACCCTCGCACTGCTGCGCCGGCTGGGACGCGAACAGGAGATGCGGACACGCCGCGCCAGCGACGAGGCGGCCGAGCAGGCGCGCGACATCGTGCGGCGTGCGCGGACCGAGGCGCGGACGCGGGTGCACCAGGCGGTGCTCGAGACGCGCCGCGAGACCGAACTCGCCATTGCGCGGCGCAAGGCCGCGATCGATACGCGCGAGCGCCGCGCGCGCCAGGCCATGCTGCGGCGTCTGCTCGACGACGCGTGGCGGAGGCTCCCCGCCGCGCTGCAGGCCCGCTGGGCAGACGCCGACGCGCGCACGGCATGGTGCCGGGCCGCCTGCGCGCAGGCGAGGGCCAGCCTGCTCCACGTCGATCGGATCGTGGTCGAGCTCGACCCGCGCTGGCGCGACGAGCTCTGCACGGTCGTCGAGCGCTGCTTCGCCGACCGCGAGGGCGGCACGCTCGAGGTCCTCGCGGTGGCGGAGCTCGGACCGGGCCTGCGCGTGCGCGGCGGCAAGGCGTGCGTCGATGCGACGATCGAGGGGCTCGTCGCAGCGCGTGAGCGGATCGCCGCCGAGCTGCTGGCCGAGATCGACCATCAGCTCGCAGGCAACAGCATTGCGGAGGTGACGACGTGAGCCGTGGACGCATCGCCTGGATCGGCGGTCCCGTGCTGCGGGCCCGCGTCGAGGGACCGTTCAGCATCTTCGAGGCGCTCGACATCGGACCACGCTGCCTGCTCGGCGAGGTGATCCAGCTGCGCGATGACGAGATCGTGGCGCAGGTCTACGAAGACACGACGGGGCTCGAACCGGGAACCGTCGTCGTCGGCCGTGGCCGGCCATTGTCGGTCCGGCTGGGCCCCGGCCTGCTCGGCGGCATCTTCGACGGCCTGCTGCGGCCGCTCACCGGCACCGACGACTTCCAGATACGTCCCGGCCTCTGCTCGTTGCACCAGGTGCGCTGCAACCTCGAGTTCAAGGTGCGGGAGGGCGATACGCTCGAGCCGGGCGCCGTATTCGCGACGGTCATCGCACCGCGCACGCAGTGGCTGCTCGTGCCGCCGTGGGCACAGGGCACGGTCGAACACGTGGTCGACGACGGCGAACACGGCGAGCGGGAGACGCTGGTGGTCCTGCGGGGGCCGGACGGCGTGCTGCACGAGCTGCGCATGCACCACGACTGGCCGGTACGACGGCCGCGGCCGGTGCGCGAACGCCTCGGAGCCCATGCGCCGATGATCACCGGCCAGCGCATCCTCGACACGCTGTTCCCGGTCGCACGCGGCGGCCGCGCCGCCTTGCCCGGCGGCTTCGGCACCGGCAAGACGGTGCTGCAGGAAGCGCTCGCCAAGTGGTGCGACGCCGACGTCATCGTCTACGTGGGCTGCGGCGAGCGCGGCAACGAAATGGCCGAGGTGCTCGACGAGTTCCCGAGCCTCGAGGACCCGCGCACCGGGCGGCCCCTCGCCGAGCGCACCGTGATCATCGCCAACACCTCGAACATGCCGGTCGCGGCGCGCGAGGCGAGCATCTACACGGCGATCACGGTCGCCGAGTACTTCCGCGACCAGGGGCTCAACGTCGCACTGATGGCGGACTCGACCAGCCGCTGGGCCGAGGCGCTGCGCGAGGTCTCGGGCCGGCTCGGGGAACTGCCGGGCGAAGCGGGATATCCCGCCTACCTGAGCTCGCGACTCGCGGAGTTCTATGAGCGGGCCGCGCGCGTGACGTCGCTGAACGGGCAGGAAGGCTCGGTCACGATCATCGGCGCGATCAGCCCGCCGGCAGGCGACTTCTCGGAACCCGTCACGCTGCACACCAAGCGCTACGTGCGGTGTTTCTGGGCGCTCGACCGCCAGCGCGCCCAGGCGCGTTTCTACCCGGCGATCCACCCGCTGCTGTCGTACGGGTCCGACACCAGCGAGCTCGCGGACTGGTGGCGCACGGCCGGCAACCCCGACTGGCTGATGCAGCGGCAGCGTACGCTGGAACTGCTCGAGACGCAGTCGCACCTCGAGCGCATGGCCCGCATCGTCGGCCGCGACGCGCTGCCGCCGCTGCAGCAGGCCAAGCTGCTCTGTGCCGAGCTCGTCAACGAAGGCTTCTTGCGCCAGTCGTCGTTCTCCAAGACGGACCGCTACTGCTCACCGCCGCGACAGGTCGCCATGCTCGCGGTGCTGCTGCACTTCATGGATCGCGCCGAGGCCGCGGTGGCCGCCGGCGTCCCGCCGGCGCGGCTCTCCTCGATTCCGCTGCTGAGGCAGCTGCAGCGGCTCGGCGAGGAGTTCGGCGAGGAAGACCTGCTGCGCCTCCGGCAGTTGCCGCGGCAGATCGACTACGAGTTCGACCAGCTGCAGACGACGGTGCCCAGCCATGCTCGCTGACCTGCTGCTCGAGAACGCCGTCACGCGCATCGAAGGACCGTTGCTGTTCGCGCAACGCGAGGCACGGGTCGGGCTCAATTCGGCCGTCGAGGTGCTCACCGCGGGCGGGCCGCCGCGTCTCGGACGCGTGGCCGCGCTCGACGACGCGACGATGGTGATCGAGGTGCTCGAGGCGACCGCCGGCCTCGGACTCAGCGGCACGCGCATCCGCATCCACCCCGAGCCGCTGCTGTTCGGCGTCGGCCCGCACCTGCTCGGTCGCGTGTTCGACAGCGTCGGCCGCCCGCTGGACGGCGGTCCGCCGGTCGCCGCGCGCGCCCGCATGCGCATCGAGGGC
>DASSJN010000041.1:0-7175 GCA_035691185.1 Steroidobacteraceae bacterium | reverse complement strand
ACGTGTATTCGCTCGGCATCCTGCTGTTCGAGCTGCTGACCGGATCGCGGCCCTACGAGGTGACGCGCGACGCGATGAGCCCCGCCGTGGTCTTGAACGAGATCATGGCCTGCGAGACGCGGCGGCCGAGCGAGGTCGCAGGCGGGGCGTCGCCCGCGAGCGTAGCGCACGCGGAGCGCTGTGGCTCGACGCCGGGCGCGCTCGCGGCGCGGCTTCGCGGCGACCTCGACTGGATCGTGCTCAAGGCGCTCGAGAAGGACCGGCAGCGTCGCTACGACTCCCCGGCAGCGCTCGCCGCCGACCTGCAGCGTCACCTCGACGACGAGCCCGTGCTCGCGGGGCCGCCCTCGACGCTCTATCGGCTCCGCAAGTTTGCGCGGCGCCACCGCTTCGTCGTCGGGATGCTGGGCTCCGCCTTCATCGCTGCCCTGCTGTTCGGCTCGGCCATGGCGTGGTTTGCGCTGGACGCCGCGGCCGAGCGCGATCGTGCGAACCAGGAGGCGCGCGTCGCCCGGCGCGTGACCGCCTTTGCGGCCGGGGTCTTCGAATTGGCGAATCCGGCGCGAACGGGTTCGAACGACATCTCCGCGCGGGAGTTGCTGGACGCGGGGGTGCGACGCCTGCTCGTGCAGGGCGAGGCGCAGCGACCGGAAGTGCGCGCGGCGTTGCTCGAAGCCGCCGGCAAGGCCTATCTGGGGCTCGGAGCCTACGACCAGGCGTCCGGACTGCTGGACGCGGCGGTGGCCATTCGCGAGCAACGCCGCAGCGAGGATCCGGCGGCCTACGCCCAGGCGCTGCTCAGCCAGGCGCTGTTGAAGCGCGACCAGGGCGACCTCGAGCGCGCGACGGTGCTGGCGCGCGACGCGGTGCGGGCGCTGCAGGACGCCGCCGTGCAGTCCGAAGTGCTGCATCGCGCGCGGCTGGACCTCGCGGAGATCCTGCGCCGCCGCACGCAACTCGACGAAGCAGCGGCGCTGGCGGAACAAGCGCTGGCGGCGACGCCGGTGGCCACCGGGGAGCGGGTCGCGGTACGCGCGCGTGCGCTGATGACGCTCGGGCGCGTGCGCGCAGCGCAGGGACAACTGCCGGAGGCCGAACGCCTGCTCAGCGAAGCGTTCCGCGTGTACGTCGAGCAGGAAGGTCCGCTGGGTGAGATGACGCTCGAAGCCAAGAACGGGCTGGCGGACACGCTCGTGGTCATGGGTCAGCCGTCGCGGGCGGAGCCGCTGATGCGCGAACTCGTGGAGGACGTGCGGCGGATCTACGGCGACGAGCACGCAGAGATGGGCATCGTCCTCAACAATCTCGGCAACGCGCTCTCCGACATTCCCGAGAAATACGACGAGGCGGGCGAGGTCTATCTCCGGGCGGCGGACATCACGCGACGGACGCGCGGCGAGCTTCACCCGGAGACCGCCACCGCCTACAACAACCTGGGCGCGCTCTACCTGAAGACCGGGGCCTGGGACAAGGCCGACGAGGCTTACCGGCGCGCCATCGCGATCAGGACGAGCGCATTCGGCGCCGATCATCCGCACACGGCACAGGCGCAGCGCAGCCGTGCCGAGGCGCTGGCCCGGATGGGGCGCCTGGACGAGGCCGAACGCCTGATGCGCACGAGCGTCGCGACGTACCAGGCGTCGCTCGGGCCCGAGCATTGGCGCACGGCGAACGCGCAGTTGTACCTGGGCTGGGTCTTCGCTCTCGCGGGCCGCCCTGCCGACGCCGCGCGGTCGATGAACGAGGCCTATTCGCGGCTGGTGCAGGCGCTCGGCGAGGACCATCCGCGCGTGCTGGCCGCCAGGGACTTGATGCTCGAGTCGGGTGTGGGGACCGAGGGCTACAAGGTGCGATGAGGCCTGCGGGGCCGCTCACCGCAACTCGCGCAGCCGAACGATTCCTGCGCCGCCGAGCTGCGCGACCTGGGCGATGAACAATTCGGCACACGCCACGGCGTCGGCGCCCGCCGAATGCCGCTGGTGATCCG
The DNA here is from genome assembly GCA_035691185.1 of Steroidobacteraceae bacterium. Taxonomy (GTDB): domain Bacteria; phylum Pseudomonadota; class Gammaproteobacteria; order Steroidobacterales; family Steroidobacteraceae; genus RPQJ01. The sequence goes on along the minus strand of DASSJN010000041.1, from coordinate 5,188 downwards.
GCAATCCGTGACGGCCGCGGCACGCGTCCATCGTCAGGTCGCCGTGCAGTTCCCGCACGCTGCCGCCGGCACCCTCGATCAGGCGGCGCTCCAGCGCCATCGTATCGATGAAAGGGTTCGGCAAGGGCACGCCGCCCAGTCGGCGCAGCAGCGCCGCCAGGAACGCGCGCTCGATCGCGGCGGCGTGCGCGACGACGACGCAGCCAGCCACGTCGGGCAGCAGCTGCTCGAGCAACGTTTCGCCGCTCGCTGCATGCTCGAGGTCGCTGTCCAGGATGCCGTGGATGACCGCGCTCTGCCCGACGCCGTCGGGGCCGTGCGTGCGGACGTGCACCTCGCGCGCGCTCGCCATCACGATGCGGTCACCGCGGATCCGCACCCAGCCCGCCGCGATCACGTGGTCACGCTGCGCGTCGAGCCCCGTGGTCTCGAAGTCGAGCGCGATCGTCTCGACGTCGGCGACGCGGGCCCGCAGAGACGGCAGCGATTGCTGGTGCAGCAGGCGCTGCTGCAGGGGGAGCCGGCAGGCGCGGCGAGCGCGTTCCAGCCGCCATTTCTGCAGCAGGCTCATACCGGGAAGTCGAGCAGCAGTCCCCGCTGGGCTTCGCGGATGACCAGGAACGCGTCCTTGAGCGCGGCACGTTCGGCATGGCTGATCGCGGTGGGATCGAGGTGGTTGTGAGGGTCCTCGCCGCGTCTCACCTGTTCGGCGTGCAGCCCGACCCGCAGGCCCGCCAGCAGCACGTGTGCGCCCGACAGCCGATCGGCATCGCGACGACTCAACTGGTTCGCCTCGACCAGCGCTGCGATCCGCGCCTGGGTGCCGGGCGCGACGATGCCCGCCTCGAGCGCACGCACGCGCACGAGGTCCGTCAACGGCATCAGGCCGCTCGCCTTGATGTCCAGCGTTTCGCGATGCCCGCCCGCGGTGGCGAGAACGAAGCGGCGAAAAAATCCTAGTGGCACGTCGTAGCGGGCGGCCTGGCGCGCCAGCGCCGTGATGAACACGCCTTTGCCACGGCCGCTGCCGGTCTCGGCGATCGCCTCCTCGAGCCGCGAGGCCAGCGCAAGGTCCCCGTGCACGGCGCGCAGGTCGAAGAAGATACTGACGCGAAGCACGGCCTCGGGGTCTGGCAGTGCCGCCCAGTTTCGAAAGTGGGCCAGCCATCCGGACAGGGGCCTGCGCCAGTCGTCCGTGACGGCCATGACCTGGCCGGGACAATACGGGTAACCGCAGGCGTCCAGCCCGTCGCAGACGATGCGTGCCAGGTTCGCGAACCACGCTTCGGCGCCCGGCGGCGCATCGTCGGCAAAGACGAGGCCGTTGTCCTGGTCCGTCCGGATGCTCTGTTCGCGGCGTGCCTGCGAGCCGAACGCCAGCCACGCGAACGGCGCCGGCGCCGGTCCGAGCTGCTGCTCGGCGAGCCCGATCAGGCGGCGCGTGACCGCGTCGTTGATCGTGGTCAGGACCTTCGGCACCTGCTCGCCGCGCATTCCCGATGCCACCATCAGTTCGAACAGCCGCGGCACCTGCCTGCAGGTCGCCACGAGCGCCTCGATCGATCCTGCCTTCTGAATCTGTGCGGCGAGGTACAACGGGTGCTGGGTCTGCAGCGTCATCAGGTCACCGGTGGTCACCATGCCGACGATGCGCCCGTCGCGCGTCAACGGCAGGTGGTGGATGCCGCGACCGACCATGGCGAGGATGCCCTCCAGCACGGGACTTGCCGCGTCGAGCGTGAGCGGGTCGCGGGTCATGATCGCTGCCACCGGTTCCGCCGGATCGCGTCCCTGCGCGAGGACACGCTGGCGCAGGTCGCGGTCCGTGACGACGCCGCAGACCCGGTCGTCCTGCTCGATCAGCAGGGCAGACACGCCTTGCTGCGACATCTTCCGGGCGGCCTCCGCGATCGTCGTGTCGGGCGTCGCAACGACGAGGTCGTGTCGCACGATCGAGCCCATCGGGGTCATGAACAGCGTCTGGCCGGACGCGTTGCGGGGCTGCGCCGCCGACAGGAGGCGCTCCTCGACGCTGCGGATGTAAAAGGTGTCCAGGTCCGGCGAACTGGCGCGCAAGGCCTCGAGCGCCGACCGCGGCATGCTCCAGATCAGGCCGTCCTCGATCATGGTGATGCGGAAGCGCACCGGCTTGCCGGTCAACACCGACAGCACGCCGAAGCTCTCGCCTTCGCCGTAGCGATCGACGAGGTTGCCGCTGCGGTCGTGGGCGTCGACCGCGCCACGTCGCACGATGTACAGCCGCTCGTTGTGGTCGCCGATTTCGAGCAGCACCGCGCCCTTGCGACGGTAGAAGGCTTCTATCGCCGCCGCCGCGCGGCGCAGCAGCGGCGGATCGAGCAGGTCGAAAGGCGGCGTCGCGGCGAGGAACTTCTCGACGTCGGCCAGGGCGCTGTTCATGGTCCCATCATAGCCTCGACGCGACCTGGCACCGCATCAAGGCGGGCGTCCTATACTGCCCGAGTCCGAAGCCCTGCCGCGAGACACCGGTGTCCGAAGCCGACAAGCCCCTGCATCGACTCTGGGCCACGCTCCGTTCACACCTGGGGCTCGGTCGCCGGGCGCTCGCGGGTGCCATCGACACGCCCGAAACGCTGGCCCGCTTCCTCGACGAGCGAGCCAGCTTCGTTGCGCAGACCTCGCTGTACGGCTACCTGCAGGCGCGTGCGGGGATGCGTTATCCGGCGCTGTTCCACGACGACCCGTTCGTTGAGTCGATCAACGTCGCCAAGTGGCATCTCTGGCTGGATTGCCTGTCCGACCTCGCGGTCTACGCGGGCAGTCGCCTCGCGCATCACACGCCGGACGAGACACCACGGATCGCCCGCATGATGGTCGCAGTCGTCGAGGACGTGCTGGCAGGCGCAGGGATACCGGCCGAGGCGGGGAGGGGGTTCGCCGCACACGCCGCAAACGTACGCAGGCGGGTGGCGGACACCGACTGGCTCGCGGTGGGCCCGGACGAGTCTGCGTTCACGGAGAGCCCCGCGGGGCTGCTGCGCTGGGCGCCGGTCAAGGACGAATTGAAGGCGCTCGACGAGGAAATCGTGCGCAACTCGGTGCGTTTTCGCTGGCAGGAGGTGCGGCGCGAGTTTGCCCGGCAGATCGAGCCGCGTGCCGTCGTCGACCGGATCAGCCGGTGATCAGGCGGCCCAGGTAATAGATGCCCTGCGCGATCTGACCTTCGAGCGGGAACGACAGCATGCCGATCACCGAGTAGCCGAGCATCCACGGCATGAGATAGAAGCGGAAGATGAAGAAGAACCACGCCACGTAGAGCGGCACCAGGGCAGGCACGAGGAACGCCGGCGTGATGGGCCGGAACCGCCGGATCAGCGGTTCGGTGACGCGGACGAAAAAACGATTGAAGAAGAAGGCGCTGTCTTCAGGCAGGAACAGGCGCATGCCGAAGCGGGCGATCAGCGTCCACATGATCATGCCGAGCACGTAATCCAGCACGACCGCCCATGGCGGGATTCCCTCGATCAACGCGTCACTCCCCGCTGCGTTCTACAGATCTGTCATTGCAGAAGAGCCGAGGCGAGTCGCCCCGCCCCGGCTCCTGCAGCATGCCTGCCTCGTGCGCTCAGGCTTTCGACGGAATGATGGTCTCGCCGGCCGGCACGCGCACGTCGTCGACCATGCGCTGGATCTCCTCGCTCGGCTCCGGCGTGAGCAGCGTCACGACGACCATGGCTACGGCGCTCGCCGTGACGCCGACCACACCGAAGCGAATGTCGTCGAGGCCGATCCACGGCTTCGCCAAGCCGTACCACGCGTCCGGATTACGGACCGCGAGCAGGTACCACCAGCCCGTGGCGAGGCCGACGATCATGCCCGCGAGTGCGCCGGGCCGGTTCGCGCGCTTCCACCAGACCCCGAGCACCAGCGGGACGAAGAGCCCGGACATCGCGAAGCAGAACGCCCAGGCCACTGCGCCGAGGATCCCGGTCAGCTTCAGGCTCGCCACCGCCGCGCCGCCCGCGCCGATCACGAGCAGCAGGACGCGCGAGGTCATCAGGCGTCGCTTCACCTCGGCCTTCGGGTCGATGATCTTGTAGTACAGGTCGTGCGACAGGGTATTGGCCATCGCCAGCAGAAGGCCGTCGGCGGTGGACATGGCGGCGGCCATGCCGCCCGCGGCGACCAGGCCCGAGATCACGTAGGGCAGTCCAGCCATTTCCGGTGTCGCCAGCACGATGATGTCCGGGTTCAGGAAGAACTCGTTGACCTGCAGCACTCCGTCGGCATTGCTGTCGCGGATGGCGAGCAGGCCGATCTCGGACCACTTCTGGATCCACTCCAGCGACATCACCTGGTCGATCGAAGCGCCGATGATCGAGGTCGTCAGGTTGGGGTCGATCATCTGCAGCTTGCTGAACGTCGCCAGCGCGGGCGCGGAGAAGTACAGCAGGAAGATGAAGAACAGCGACCAGGCCACGGACGTGCGTGCGTCGCGCACCGACGGCGTCGTGAAATAGCGCATCAGGATGTGCGGCAGCGAGGCGGTGCCGACCATCATGCAGAACACGAGGGTCACGAACTGCCATGCTGCGAGCGCACCCTCGGGCGGTGTCGCGTGCAGCGCCGTCAGCACCTTGAGGCCTTCCACCTTGTCGATCGCGGCGGTGCCGACACCGATGACGGGTTCGAGTTCCATGATGCGCTGCACTGCGGAGCCGTACGACAGGTGCGGCAGGAAGCCGAACCCCTGCGCGATCGACATCCAGAAGATCGGGATCAGGTACGCGACGATCAGCACGATGTACTGCGCCACCTGCGTCCACGTGACCGCGCGCATGCCGCCGAGCATCGAGCAGAGCAGGATGCCGAACAGGCCGAGCCAGACGCCGATCTCGAACGGGATCCCGAACGCGCGCGCCGCGATCGTGCCGGTGGCGGTGATCTGCGCCGTCACGTACGTGAACGAGGCGACGATCAGCACGATGATGGCGCAGAAGCGTGTCAGCCTGCCGCCGTATCGTGTGCCGATGAAGTCGGGCACGGTGTAGCAGCCGAACTTGCGCAGGTATGGCGCCATCAGCGTGGCGATCAGGATGTAGCCGCCGGTCCAGCCGACGATGAAGGCCATGTACGGGTGGCCGGACATGAAGATGCCGCCCGCCATCGCGACGAAGGACGCGCCCGACATCCAGTCGGCCGCAGTCGC